>CAVGYS010000007.1:4916-10644 GCA_963633505.1 Oscillibacter sp. MSJ-31 | reverse complement strand
CTCTCTTGGAATGCATTACCCCCCACCTTGGTCACGCTTGCCGGGACATCCAGATTCTTTAGACTCTTGCAGCCATCGAACATCTTCGGGTAGATTTCCGTAAGATTCTCGGGGAGCTGCACTTCGGACAGGGCGGTGCAGCCCTCAAACATGCTGTAGCTCATCAGCCCCACGCTGCGCGGGAACTCCACGCTCTCAAGGGAGGTGCATCTCTGGAAACATCCGTGAAGTTCTTCCATCGACTCGCCCTCGAAGGTGACTTTCTCCAATTTGGTGCAGTCCTGGAAGGCCGAGCCCTGAATCCTTTTCACCGAAGCAGGCACAGTTATCTCCCTGATCGGAGTCCCCCTGAAGGCGGCGTTTGAAATCTCGATTAGCGTGGAAGGAAGCTTGACCGATTTGATGGCGCTAAAACTGAAAACCTCCGCACGCATCTCGGTGACGGCGTATTTCCGACCGTTGAAGTTGATATAGTCCGGAATCACGATATCTTTGCCGTCAATCGCAATCTTGACGGCTTCGGTGATAAACGCGTGTCCGGAGCCTGCCTTCTTGCCGTTGTGCAAGACATATACCACTCCCTCTATATCCACCGTGCCGCCGGAAGCGTTCTCGTCTTCCACCGTTCCCGTCTGTCCCGGCACGGAGGTGGTGACTGACGCCTTGTCCGGAGTCGGACTCCAGACTGTAAGATTTTCGTTGATGGCATTCTTGTAGCCACCGTGCTCTTCGAAGTATTTTTTGGTCTCCTCATTGATGAACCCGTCAAGGGCGAATATCGGCTCCAGCGACGAGCGGATGACGGTCTTATAGTAGTTACTGTTCAAGATATCCGCAAGATCCCTGTGAAGTCCGTTGATGACCCAGTTGTAGGTATCGGTCACCGTATATTCATAGGTTATCTCTCCTATCTTCGACACCATTCCGTTGAGCTCATTTGCACGGGCCCCGAGTTCGGACAGGACGTGCTCGTCGTATCTCCATGCGGCAGGGGTAAGAGGCGCGATATACCCGTCTTCCACCAGGTCATGAAGCAGGATATATTCATCCACGAGGCTCTGGTTGTCAAGGGTGTTGGTCGCAGGCTGCTTTTCACTCCAGCTCACCTGGTCCTCCGCTTTTGCGGGCGGCATGGACGGTTTCACGCGTTTTGTGCCGTATTCCGGCTCGACGGGATATCCGATAGGAGCGAAAAGAGCGGTATGAGTTTCCGGCAGCCGGACTGTCGGAGCTTCGTCCTCGATGTTTCTGTTGCCGTCCGGGCCAAGCAGCGCATTCGCCTGCCGTTCGATTTCCTGGTCGCGTGCGGAAGAAGCCCTGCTGCTTGAGGATTTCTTATTGGAGGACGTCCCGGATTTTTTGCCTTGCAGCTGCTGCTGGACCGCCTCCCCCGCCTCCTGGATAATCTGTTCCTTGGCCTTCTGGCCAGCCGCCTCCGCCGCCTTCTTGAGCAGTTCTCCGAAGGACTGGGATGACGCGTATGGCGCACCGACAAGGATGGCCAGACTGAGAATTAGTGTTGTTCGTGCTATGTTCATAATGAATTTGAAAACCATTACAAAAATCATCTTATATTTTCAACGAGTCGTTTTCACTCGCATCGCAAGCCCTCCCGTGCCGGTCTCCTTGTAGAGGGACGGCAGGTCGTGACCGGTCTGCTTCATCACGCTGACCACCTCGTCGAACGAGACACGGTGGAATCCGTCGGAGAACGAGGCGTACAGGTTGCAGTCCAGCGCCCTCGCGGCCGCCATCGCGTTGCGCTCTATGCAGGGAATCTGCACCAGGCCGCACACCGGGTCGCAGGTCATCCCGAGATGATGCTCCAGGCCCATCTCGGCGGCATATTCCACCTGGGATGGGGTTCCTCCGAAGAGCTGGCAGGTGGCAGCCGAAGCCATGGCGCAGGCCACTCCGACCTCCCCCTGGCAGCCGACCTCCGCCCCCGAGATGGATGCGTTGGTCTTGACCACGTCACCGAAAAGTCCGGCCGTGGCGAGGGCGTGAAGTATCCGCTTCTCGTTGAAAGAATGCCCTCTCCAAATATGGTAGAGCACACCGGGCATCACTCCGCTGGAGCCGCAGGTGGGAGCGGTCACCACCGTGCCGCCGGAAGCGTTCTCTTCGCTGACCGCCAGCGCGTATGAGAACACGAGCCCGCGCGTCTGGAGATTGGCCTTGTAGCCGGAGACCTTTATATGATAGGTCGCAGCCTTGCGCGAAAGATGCAGAGGCCCCGGGAGCACGCCCTCATTGCTCAGTCCCGCCTCCACCGAAGACTTCATCGCGTCCCACACGGTCTTGAGATAATCCCAGATGCCCTTCCCCTCGCACTGCTCCACATATTCCCAAAAACTCCTACCGGTGTCCCTGCACCACTGCATTATCTCGGAAACAGTATTGAGCGGATAGATGTCGGGGCCTTCCCCTATCGGAGTGCCCTCGCCTTCGGAGAGAGTGCCGCCGCCGATGCTATATACCGTCCATTCGTCCGTGTTCCGCCCCTCGGCATCCCGCGAGACGAACTTCATCCCGTTGGGATGATAGGGCAGAAAAATCTCCGGCTTCCATACAATCTCCACCGGAGTGCCGGCCTGCGGATCAGATGGAGTCCCGGCAGTCTTGAGGACGTCGGTGATGGCGACGTCGGTCAGATGCCCCTTCCCCGTGGCGGCGAGACTTCCGTAGAGCGTCACCTCGAAAGAAGCCGCCTCCGGATGTTTCGCGGCGAAGGAGAGCGCCGCCTTCTGCGGGCCCATCGTGTGGCTGCTCGAAGGCCCGCGCCCTATCTTGTAGAGTTCCTTGAGAGATTTCATTGAAAATCAGCTTCTTATTGTGCTCTCCACTGCTTATAGACCTCGAAAGCCTGCTTGCGCTCGCCCTTCTCGGAGACGAGCCCCTTGCGGTTGTAGTCGTCCTGAATGCCAGGCAGGAAGCGGCGCGGGGAACGGAAGTCCTTGAGAATCCAAGGGGTAACTCCGGCGAGTTCCGGTATGCGGTCAAGCATCGCAAGATTTTTCTTGAAGAGATAGGTCTGATACTCCTCGGTGAATCTCTCCGCCCTGTCGCCGTGCAGACCGTACTTGGCTCCGCCGCCCATCTCCGTGATGACAACCGGCTTCTCCACCGGAAAGGTCCACTTCAGCCTGTCGCACTTGTCGGCGTCTCCGTCGTACCAGCCCAGATATTGGTTAAAACTGATGATGTCCACATAGTTGAGCAGCTCGTCCTGAACCGTGAGGGTGTTCTCGTCCACATAATCCTTCTCCATCGCCGCGCTCACAAGACGCGTCGGATCCATCTCCCTCGCCTTGTCGATGAGAGAGCGCAGGAAGTGCAGTCTCGCCTCCCCGTGAGGCGTCTCGTTGGCCATCGACCAGATGATGACTCCGGCCCTGTTGCGGTCGCGCGTAATCATATCCTCAAGCTGGTGCTGCGCGTTGGCGTAGGTATCGGGATTGGTCCAGTCGATGGTCCAATAGACAGGTATCTCGTCCCAAAGCATGAATCCCATCTCCTCGGCAAGACGCACCATCTGCTCGTTGTGCGGGTAGTGCGCGAGACGCAGGAAATTGCAGCCGAGATCCTTGGCCCAGGCGAGCAGTTCGCGGTCGTCTTTGGCCCCCACGGCACGCCCTCCCGGAGCGAACGGAGACTCCTCGTGGATGCAGACACCCTTGCAAAACACCTGCTCGCCGTTGAGCAGGATCCGCGTCCCGTCCACCTCCACGCTGCGGAATCCTATGCGGTCCGCCACGGAATCGGTCTGAGAAGAAAGCTGCACATCGTAGAGTTTCGCCCTGTCGGGAGACCAGCGCTGCGGCTTCGCGGGAATCTCGAACTCGGCCCTGCCGGAAGCATCCGTAGCAGCGGTCACACTGATTCCAAGCTCATCTATCCGAAGCGTAACCTCCTGAGAGAGAGCCGGGCCGTCAAGCTGCACCCATGCGCTGACGCCTTCCCCGTCCTTGGAGAGACCGACGGAGTAGTCCCTGATGAAAGTCTCCGGCACATCGACAAGATATACGCTGCGGGTGATACCGCCGTAGTTCCACCAGTCCGAATTGATGGTCGGAACCCCTTCGCGGACACGCTTGTTGTCCACCTTGACGATCACGGTGTTCTCTCCACCATTCAGACGGTCCGTAACTTCTATGTTGAACGGAGTGAATCCTCCGACGTGCCTTGCCACCGCGTGACCGTTCACGCCGACCACGGCCTCATAATTGGCAGCCCCGAAATATAGGAAACTGCGGCGGCCAGGAGCGGGAGTGTGGTTGAACTTCTGCCGATACCACACCGTCCCCTCATACATATAGAGCTCCGGCCTCTGCGTGTTCCAGTCGCCCGGCACATGCAGCGAGGAGGCCATATCGAAATCATACTCAACGAGTTTGGTACGATCGTCGCTAAATTTCCTGTCCGCGAAGAAAGTCTTCTCGTCCGGCATCGGGTTGCGCCGGTAATCGTAGTACCCTGTCTCGTACTGGTCCACGAAAGCCTTCCACTCCCCGTCGAGAGAGAGGGTCTGCCGCGAGGAGACGTTCTGAATCTGAGGATAAAGCCCGAAGCAGCCGTCATCGCCCCCACAGAGTTCCGACTCCTGCTTACCGGACTGACAGGAAAGCGCGAGTAGAAGCGCCCCCGCAAAAATCATCACCTTGTTGTTCATATTCATAAAATCATTTTTTCTGCCAGATATATACCTTGTCTCCACGGCGCAGACGCCCGTCGGGGCAGAGGTCGGGCGGGACGGCGACAGAGCAGCGCACCCCCTTCCCCGCAAGCTGCGCAGGTTTGAGATTGACCCTCATGTCCTCCACCACAAACTCCACCACCCCCGTGGTGGCCCCGATAGCCATAGCCTTGTCCCCAACGGAAAGAGGAGCGGACTCGACGGAAATCTCCGCCACTCCGATTCTGTCGAACCAGTTGGTCACCTTGCCGCAATAGACTTTCTTGAGAGTGGCCTGGGAGCCATACACGGTGCTCCATTCTCCGAGCCGCGCCCCCTGATAGTAGCCATCCCAGAAGCCCCTGTTGAAGACCTCCGATAGCTCTGCCTTCAGAGACGCCGCGAGCTCCGGGGAATAAGTCCCGTCGCAGACCGCCTCGGCAGCCCGGCTGTAGCAGGACGCGCAGCGCTTCACGTATTCCGCGGAGCGCGCACGGCCCTCGATCTTGAACACCTTCACCCCGCTCTCTATGATCCGGTCCATGAATTCTATCGTGCACAGGTCCTTGGGAGACATTATATATTTGTTGTCTATGTTCAGCTTGTTGCCCGTCTCGAGATCGGTGACTTCATAGCCCCGGCGGCACAGCTGAAAGCACGCCCCCCTGTTGGCCGAAGCCCCGTAGCTGTGGAGCGAGAGGTAGCACTTGCCGCTTATGGCCATGCAGAGCGCCCCGTGTGCGAACATCTCGATCCGCACCCTTTTCCCGGACGGGCCGCAGATGTCATCCCGCTGTATGGTATCGTATATTTCCCTGACCTGATTGAGATTGAGTTCGCGGGCCAGCACCACCACGTCGGCGAAGCTGGCATAGAAGCGCAAGGCTTCGGCATTGGAAATCGAGAGCTGGGTCGAGATATGCACCTCCATCCCGATGCTTCTGCAATATGCTATCGCCGCCATATCGGAAGCGATGACGGCATCCACTCCGGCGGCGGCAGCGGCATCGAGGGTCTCACGCATCGAAGGCAAATCCTCCTGATACAGGACAA
>CAVGYS010000007.1:0-4906 GCA_963633505.1 Oscillibacter sp. MSJ-31 | reverse complement strand
CAGGACAATGTTCAAGGTGAGATAACTCTTCACCCCGGCCTCCCGGCAGATGCGCACCACCTCGGAGAGGTCGGAGGGAGAAAAATTATTGGCGGAGTGGCTGCGCATGTTGAGCTGCCCCACCCCGAAATACACGGAGTCCGCCCCGCCCTGTATGGCAGCGTGCAGGCACTCGAAGTTGCCCGCAGGAGCCATTATTTCCAATTCATCGCGTTTCACGCATACAAAAATAAGACATTTTCGCCAATTGTATGAAGGTCAAAAAGAGAGGGACGATATATTGTACCCTCATGACCGGATATTGTAAAATCCACGCCACCCCGGGGCAGCACACAAAAAAAACATCAGTAACTTCACCAACGAAAAATTTTACCGAAGCGAAGGCGTTTATGAGCCACACAAAAAGCAATTGGAAAAAAACTAAAAAGATAGCCGCACTGGTCATCGCTCTGCTCGTGACCTTTCCGGTCTTCACTTGGGCGCGTCCCGACAGCGAGCAGAAATGCCCCCTCAAGCCATATTCCCTGTCGCTGCAAGCCAATCTGCTGCGCTGGGCCACTCTCACCCCGGACCTGGGAGTGGAATGGAGCTTCAACGACAAGTGGAGCCTCTTCCTCGGAGGAAGTTACACCTCCTGGTCCTGGGACAATGCCAACCGCCGCCACGCCCTCTGGGAAGTGTCGCCGGAGCTGCGCCGCCACTTCGGGAGATATTACGTCGGAGCCATGTTGAAGGCCGGCTCGTTCAATTACAAATTCAGCACGAACGGCAGACAGGGAGACATCTTGGGAGGCGGCCTCACCGGAGGTTACAGGCTGAGCCTAAGCGAGTTCCTCTCTCTTGACTTCTCACTGGGAATCGGCTGCCTGAGCGCCGACTACGAGAATTACACCCTCATCGACGGAGTCAGGGTCCGCAGGGGCGACGGCCACAAGAACTGGTGGGGTCCTATGTCAGCCGGAGTAACGTTGGTATGGACAATTTTCTAAAAGATGATGAAAAGAGAAATCTCATATAAGGCAGCCCTCCTTCTATCCGCGCTTGTCCTGCCCCTGAGTTCATGCGTGAAGGACGCGCTCTTCAACACGCCGCACCCTGACAAGGGAGCCGTGCTTGTCACGGCGGACTTTTCCGACAGAAGCAAGGCCTGTACTCCCCCTGCGGAATATAGACTCTCAATCGGAGCGGAAGAATGCATCGCACCGGCGCAGGGCGCTTACTGCCATCCGAGGCTATTCGAGAGCGGCGCGTATGATCTCTTCGCTTGGAACGACTGCGAAGGGATAAGCCTCAGCGACGGGAAACTCAGGGTGAACGCCACGGCTCCAGGAGAAATCGAGTCTCTCCCGGGCTATCTTTTCTGCACACGGCAGGAGATACTCGTCAACCGGGACGACACCCTGAAAGTGAACCTGCCGATGGTGCAGCGCACCCAGGATCTGCACTTCGAATTTTCACTCTCTGAAGGAGATCCGGAGCTGGTCAAGAGCGTCACCGGACATCTTGCGGGTATCGCCGGAGAGTTCGACCTCGTCTCGCAGTCCATCACCGGGGACGCCAGCGCCATCAAGCTGACGTTCAAGCGTGAGGGCAGCCTGCTCAGCGCCGACGTGCGCCTGCTGGGAATCCGGGGCGCGACGCAGACGATGACCCTCGAGGTGAGTTTCACCGACCGCAGGGAGACTCAGTCCACGACTGTGGACATGAAAGAGGCATTGTCTGACCTCCACGAATCGACGACCATAGAATTCGGGGTCGAAGGGCAGATCTCCACCCCTGTGGGAGCGAACGTCTCAGCCACCATCACGGGCTGGAAAAACATCGGGAAAGACCCGACAGATGCGGTATAATAATAAGCAAAACAAAAAACAGCGATAATGAAAACTCAACTTCTTCTTGCGACGTGCATCCTGTCACTGACTCTGGCAGCCTGCGAAAAAAAGAATGCGGACAACACGATTACGGACCCAGTGGCGCTCTCCGCCTTCACCGCCGATATCCATGGAGCGATGAAAAGCCGCTCGAGCGCGGACGGGACGGCTTTCACGGAAGGCGACAAGGTCGGCATCGTACCTCTCAAATCCGGCAAGATTGACGAGCCGCAGAACAACACCCCCTATACCTATGACGGCTCGCAGTTCGCGGCGACCGGCGTTCCATACTGGTTCAGAGACAGAAACGACGTGACGTTCAACGCATACTTCCCATATCTGGAGACCATGACGGACAACGTCATCCCCATCGACACACGGGCGGAGAAGCAGACAGCGGACAAGAGCGGATGGAGACTCAACGACATTCTTTTCGCCTCGGCGACAACCAGCGTGGCCTCCCCTACAGTATCATATACCTCCGAGAGCGCTTTCAGACATCAGCTGAGCAAGTTCACGCTCACCTTCAAGGCGGGAGACGGATTCACGGATCTCTCACAGCTTCAAGAATATACCCTGGGCTCTCTTGTGATGGACGGAAGTTTCGACACCTCCGGCGGCACGCTCTCTCTTGATGAAGACGCTCCGGCATCGGACATCACGATGGCGCTCGCGGGAAGCACTGAGAAGAGCCTTACCGCCCCTTCTCTGATTCTCCTGCCCCAGCAGATAGAGGGAGGCAAACTGAAACTCTCGCTAAAATACGCCGGACAGAGATACGACGCGACGCTCTCCGCCGACAAGGGCTTGGAAGATGGCAACCATTACTCCTACACGGTGACGCTCAACAGCACGGGACTGGTTCCGAACAAAGCCGAGATAGTGAATTGGGGCAGCGTGGACGGAGGTTCCGCCGATGCCAAGATGCCGGACGAAATATAAAAATCAGAGAATATGAACATCAAGCTATACTTGGCTGCTGCGGCTGTGACACTTCTTGCCGCCTGCACCAAAGCCAATGAACAGGAAAACCCCGCTGACGGAACGGTTGCGGCGAGGGTCAGCGCCGGAATCGGAGGCGTGCAGACACGTGCCTCCGGAAGCTCCTGGGAGCAGGGCGACGTCATCGGAATCTCCACCGTGGAAAGCACCGCAAGCGCGTATGCCAATATCCCCTACTCCTACGACGGCAGCGGGTTCAAGGACGAAGGCACGGTCATCTACTTCCAAAGCGACGAAGAAGTCACTTTCAACGCATATTATCCGTTCGCGGGCATGTCCGGCAGCTCGGCCGGCACGATAAAGGCCAGGACGGATGCGGCCGCCCAAAGCGCGGGATCTCAGCCGCTCATCGACTTCCTCTGCGCTTCCGGAGCCAGGGCCGACAAGTTCAAGCCAACCGTATCGTTCACCGACAAGTCCGCGGAGCAGGGGAAGGACAACTCCTTCAAGCACCGCATGAGCCAGATAACCCTGCGTCTGACGGAGGGCGACGACATGCTCTTCGACGCTCTTCTCAGCTCTTTCTCCTTGAAGGGACTCGTTCTGGAGGGCTCATTCAATACGGAGACAGGCATCGCCGCGACCAGTCCCGAGAGCGCGAAAGAAGACCTGACCATCGCCTTGAGCGACGTCGCAGTCTCTTCAAAGACCTATACGACCTCCCCAGTGATACTCTTCCCGCAAACGCCATCTCAAGGCAAAATAGGCCTTGAAATCATCGTGGAGGGACAGAGCTACAGGGCAAATCTCTCCCTGCAGGCCCTGGAACCTGGCAACAACTACATCTTCCCGGTGACGGTGCGGAAGACCGGACTGAGCATAGGCGAGGTTGAAATAGACCTTTGGACAGAAATAGTCGGCACACCGGCCGACGCCACAATGTAACAATGACAAAACACCTGACAACAATGAATAAGACTCTCTCCACCCGAATCCTGACACTCTCCGCCATAACGGCCGCTTTGGCGTTGGCAGGCTGCACCAAGACCGAAAACTCTGTTCCCGACGGATCTCTGGAACTGCGGCTTACAAGCGCGATAGAAATTGAGACGCGCGCAGACAACGGCACACAAGCCACGCAGATCGCCTCCGGAGAAAAGGTCTATGTCTGGGTATCGGACGATACGACCAATAAGTCACTATACGAGAAAAACGAGCTCACGTCCGGGGATGACGGGTCCCTTAGCGGAGGGAATGCCATGTATTACCCGCAGACGGGCAACGGAGTGAATGTCAGCGCGTTCCACGGAAAGTTCAGTTTCGCCAACGCCAACGCCCTGCCGACATCCGTCAGCTTCTCCGTAGAGCATGACCAAAGCACGGCCGGAAGCGCCTACACCAACTCCGACCTTCTCTACGCCTGCCGGAACGCGAAGCGTTCAAGCTCGGCGGTTTCGCTCAAGTTCTACCACATGCTTTCCAAGCTCGAGCTGAACATCAGCAAAAGCTCCGAACTCACAGACGAGATTTCAAGCGTCACGCTGGACGGCGTCATCATCGACGGCACGTTCTCGCCGCTGACTTCCTCCGACATAAGCACTGAGTCAACGCGAGCCGGGAGCATCTCCGCAGGAACTTCCACCGCCAACATGAGCCTCGGAACTTTAGAGGCGAACGAAGCCATAGTCGTCCCACAGAGTCTTTCCGGCAAGACCCTCACTTTCACCCTTGAAAGCGGCGGAAAGCTAATCTATACTTTCCCTACGGACGCAGCATTCGTGAGCGGAAAGAAGCATATCTACACCGTGACCCTCAAGCTCACCGGAGTCAGCGTCCAGTCTGAAATAGAGAACTGGGGAGAGGGCAGCTCCAACAGCGGCGACGCCACGATGCCGTAGCGGGCTCCTATCGGCATCACCGCCGCCAGCACAGCGATTTTACACTTTTTTCTTACAATCTTATCCTTACGACATGATCTCCGGCCTCATATTCGGCCGGGGAGCTGCCGTCCGGCAACGTAACCGTCGCGCTGCATCCCTGAGGAATGCTGAATTTCCACTCCCAGACGTCGCCGTCGTATTTCCACTCGCTCC
>CAVGYS010000006.1:7037-17516 GCA_963633505.1 Oscillibacter sp. MSJ-31 | reverse complement strand
CCGGCCTACAGCAGCTACGGCAGCAGTTACGTGAATTACGGCACCGATATGAGGGAGATCAGCACCGAGGATATCGAAAACGTCGATGTCGTGCGCGGCATAGCGTCCGTCAAGTACGGGGACCTCACGAGCGGGCTGGTCAACATAATAAGAAAGCGCGGCGGCAATGACCTGCACGCCCGTTTCAAGTCCGATATGAAGAGCAAGCTTTTCTATCTCGGCAAGGGCTTCGAGCGCGGGGACGGGGATGACAGGACGACGCTCAACTCAAGCGTCAATTTCCTGGACTCCCGTGCGGATCCGCGCCAGACCAGGCAGAACTGGAAACGCCTCACGGCCAGCCTGCGCGCGGGAAGGGACTTCAAGACCGACGTCATCAAGTGGTCGCTCTCCGCGAGCGCTGACTACACCGGCTCGTTTGACAATCAGAAATCGGACACGGATCTGGACCTGTCCGAGGGCGGAATGCCCATAGAGACTTATAGCTCCGTATATAACAAGTTCGCTCTCGGCGGACGCTTCTCTCTCAGACCCCTGGACGAGGGGAGCTTCTTCCGCTCCTGGGAGGGCAACGCCTCCGTAAGCTATGAGCACGATGTCATAGACCGTTGGAAGCACGTTTCCCTTGGCAAATCGACCCCCGTCTCCACCTCCCTTGAGCCGGGAGAGCACGACGCCCTGATAGTTCCGGCAAAGTACGATGCTTCGCTGCAGGTGGACGGAAGACCGTTCTACGCCTTTGTCAGCACCAGCGCGAATTTCGCCAGCGGGATGCACAGACTTCAGATTGGAGCGGAATGGAATATGGACAAGAACTACGGCGGGGGAACCATCTTTGACAGCTCCAGACCTTTCTCTACGAGTATGAGCGTCCGACCGCGTCCGTACAGCGCGATCCCTGCGACTCATCAGTTCTCCGCCTTCGCGGAGGAGAGTCTCCGAAGGAAACTTGGGAGTTTCACAGTGGACTGGGTCGTCGGCCTTCGCGCCGAGATGATGGCCGGTGCGGGCAGCGCCTATCAGATCAACTTGAAACCTTATCTTGACCCTCGGACGAACCTGCGGCTGGGTTTCCCGTCGCTTCTTGCGGGCGGCAGCAAGCTGGACGTCGGCATCTATGGAGGATGGGGGCGGCATACCAAGTTCCCTACCATGGACATGCTCTATCCGGACCCGATTTACGGAGATCTCACTCAGCTCAACTACTGGCCGGTGGAGGAGAACCTCAGGCGTGTCAACATGCTTGTATATAAGGTGGATCCGACCAACTATCAGATAGGGGCGGCAAGCAACGTGAAGTGGGAGTTCGGGGCCGACGCGGACTGGAACGGCTGCACGCTGTCCATCGACTCTTTCCGCGAGGATATGACTTCGGGTTTCCGATATGCCTACGAGTACCTCTCCGTGCTTTCAAAGCGCTACGACACGTCATCGATAGACAAGTCGGCGCTGACGGGACCCCCGGCCCTTGAGGGGCTGCCGTACCAGAACGACACCACTCTCACGGCCTATAGCTTCACCACCAACGGCAGCCGCACGCTGAAAAAAGGCGTGGAGTTCTCTTTCAGCTCCAGGAGGATAAAGGCCCTCAATACGAAAGTCAGCGCCAGCGGAGCCTATCTCAGGACTGAGTATATGAACAGCCGGCCGGAATACTACAGGCCCAACGTCATGATAGGGGGGAAAGCCTATCCGTATATCGGCGTTTACGAAGAGAATGACGGCAGTTTCTATGATTCTCTGATTACCAATCTGATGCTGGACACCCAGATTCCGAGGCTCGGGCTGATATTCTCGACCTCCTTCCAGTGCCTGTGGTTCTCCGGACACCAGTCCAAGCCGGAGAGCAGATACCCGGTCTCATATATGGACAAGGCGGGAGAGGTTCATCCTTTCGATGCCGAAGCTGCGGAAGGGGATGCGGTGCTCAGACATCTGATAAGGGAATACACCTCCTCCCTCTACCAGTACCAGAGGACTCCGTTCTCGATGAACGTGAACCTCAAGCTGAGCAAGAAACTCTACCACGACAAAGTGTCCTGTTCGCTCTATGTCAACAAGATATTTGACGTGACCCCGGACTATTACAGAAACGATGCTTTGGTGCGCAGAAGCGTGACCCCGTATTTCGGGATGGAACTCGATTTCAAGATATGAAGAACAAAACACTGCTCATATTGTGCACTCTGGTGCTTTCGCTTGCCTGCTCGTGCGAACGTGCGGCGGAAGACATATACTCCGACGTGACCCTCAACGCCGTGTGCGGAGAGATGCGCCTGGTATCGGTCCGTGTGGACAACTCTGTGACGGGCAATTTCTTCCGGAACCTCAATACCGGGGAAGAATATGACTATCCACTCTTTGTCAACGGACAATGTATGCTGCGCGTGCTCAAGGGGGTCTATATCTTCGCCTTTGACGGCACGGCCATGCTGCCTGACGGCACGACCCGCAGGGTGAGGTGCTATGAGCATCGTTCTCCGAACAATTCGGTCAACATCCTCGATGACGAGGTGGAATTGACCTTTGAACTGCTGGCGCTATGATTATCAGAGGATTCGCAGTCATCGTGGCCTCGCTTCTCGCCTGCACGCTCGTGCAGGCGCAGGACGCCGCTTCCGTCAATCTCAGGACGCAGGAGCGTAACGACCCATATCTGTCTGTCGGAAGCCGCTCCGCATCCGGCTTCGTCCCTGCGGCCTCTCTGCTCTCCGCATACCCTTCCTATTCTTCGGCGGCCGCATCGTTTGACCTGCGGGAAGAGAGCGGCGGAGCGCTTGCTCCCGAGGAGGGCGACGCGCTGCGGCAGGGGAGGTTCGACGCCGCTTCTTTCCTCCGTCTGGACGGCGGCTCCGCGGTGGACGGGGGCGTGAGCTGGCGGCGCGGGGAGAAGCGCAACGTGGTTCTCAATGAGACGGCGGACTATGAACTGCTCCAGCCCTATGTGCTGATAGACACCCTGGGAGGGGATATGCAGCACGAACAGTATGCTTTCCGTGACGCATGGATGCGTCGCAGCGGCGATCTGCTGTATTCGGCGGGCGGGAGCTACAAGGCCGTGCACGAGTACCGCTGCGTGGACCCGCGTCCGAGAAACGTCTCTTCTGACCTGAAGGCGGGCTTTTCGCTGGGCCGTCTTCTGCCCGGAGGGGCTCTTCTATCGTACGCCGGCTACCGCAAGTATTTTCAGACGCAGGACGTTACGTTCGTCAGCAATGTCGGGGCCAACACGACGCTCTTCCACTCTATCGGGCTCGGCTCCGACTACTACAGGTTCCGCAGCACCGGAATCTTCGCCGCCACGCGCTATGCCGGCCACGGCTTCGAGGCGGGCCTTGTGGGGATCGGGCTTTCGGGCCGCCTTCATGCGGGGCTTTCTTATAGTCTGCTCGGCATCACACGGTATCTTTCCAATCAGAACGAAGCACCTCTGAGTCTTTTGCTTACGGGTGATTTGCGATCCTTTGTCTCATACGGGATCTCGGAGAGTGTCGCAGTTGAGGCTGACGTGAAGTACGAGCACCGCAGCGGAACGGAAAACGTCATCGACTGTGCCGCTTCCGGAATTTATGATGATATCCTCTCTCTGCCCATGTATTCCCGCGACAGGCTGAACGTCTCGCTCGGCGCTGTCTGCCGCACAAGGACGGGGGATGCCGCGCTTTGGTATCTGTCTCCGTCTCTTCTCTGGCTGCTCTCGTCCGAGAATTACCTGCATCCGGCATCGAATATGGATTGCTCCATTTTGTCGGGGCGGCTTTCCGGAGGATTTTCAAAAATCAGGGGACCGTATCTCTATGATTTCGCGGCAGTTGTGGGCTATGGCGGCAGTCTCTGCGAGAGTTGCAGCCTCAATGCGGGAGAAGAAAAGATCAGGGAGGCTTATTCGGAGAAGTTCGCAAGGCTGAACTCCAACTGCCTTCAGGGCGGATTCCAGGCCTTCGTCCAGCGGGAGGTCGGACCCTCCATCGCCGTATTCGCCAGGCTCTCAGTGGGAGGAGGGCTCTACGGGGAGGGCTCAAGGCTTGTTGGAACAAGCATATCGATAGGAATATCTTATTGATTAACAATAGTTTTAGTAGCATGAAAAAGTATTTTATCATTCCTCTGGCCGCCCTTGTGCTGGCGGCCTGCGAGAAGGAGACCGAGCCGACACTTTCCGTGGAGCCGGCGAGTCTCGAGTTCGCGTCAGAAGGTGGAAGCAAGACCGTGATGGTGCAGACCAACACGGACTGGACTCTGACCGTCGATGGAGCCGACTGGTACACGGTTAGCCCATCGGAAGGATACGGGGATACGGAAGTCACCGTCACCCTTGGCAATTACACCGACGCCGCCGTCAGGTCGGCGCAGATCAAGTTCGAGGCCGGCGGGCTCGTGGCTTCTCTCGCGATTTTGCAGAATCGCCCCGCGACTCCGGATGAGCCTGCCGAGCTGAGCTATTCCGTGAGGGCGTTCGCCCAGGACTACACGATTCCGGCACCGCAGGGATTCACCTACAAGACGGTCATCAACGGGGAAGGGGTCAGCCTGGTATCGAGCGACAGCGAGAACATCGTGCTGCATTTCGAGGCCAACAAGACTGACGCTTACAAGGTCGCCACGGTCACCGTCCTCACCACCGATGACATCGAACTTGAGAAGGTGACGCTCAATCAGAGCTGGAGAAACGTCGAGCCGGGCGAACTTGTCCTTGAGGAGATCTTCTTCTCCGGGTTCACGGTGCCCGAATCCAACCGCTCCGATTCCATGGACGGAGACCAGTACTTCAAGCTCACCAACACGACCGGCGAGACCCTCTATGCGGACGGAGTGATCATCGCCCTCTCCGAGACGTACTCCCAGGTTTCCTCCACCGGAGCTTACTGGGCCTATCCGGAGCTCCCTGACGGAATCGGCGTAAGCACGATCTATGCAATCCCGGGCAACGGGACGGATGTCGCCATAGAAGCCGGGAAGTCGATAGTCCTCGCCCTCTCCGCGCAGAACTTCAGTGCCGAGAACGGAGCCGGCTGCGACTTGAGCATCGCCGATTTCGAGTTCTACGACGAGGGCAGCGAATATTATCCCGATACCGACAATCCTGACGTGCCGAACCTTGAAAACTGGTTCAAGTCCTCTTGGAGCATCACGTCCCTGCACGACCGCGGATATGAGAGCTATGCCATCGCGCTGCCTCCGACAGGCACCACTTCGGAGTCCTTCATGGCGGAGCATCCTTGGGAGGGCAAGAGAGTGATGGACTTCAACGGATATCATTTTGAGAAGGACATCACCGGAGCCTACGTCATCCCTAACGGGTGGGTGCTCGACGCGGTCAACGGCGCCGTCACGGAGGGGCTCGGCACGCTCGCATTCAACGCCGTGGTCGATGCCGGCTACACCAACGTCTCCACGATTGACAAGGATCCGGAGCGCTACGGCAAGTCCGTCCTCCGCAAGCGCGACGCCGACGGCAGGATAGTGGACACCAACAACTCCACCAATGACTTCACCGTCAGCGTGCCTCCGACCCTGAAGAAGTAGGGAATTCTTCCATGATGCAGAAAAAGTTGCCTATGTTTTAGGCAACTTTTTCTGTTTTTATGCCTATAGATTGGGAAACTTTCTACAGCATCTTCTTGAGTCTCAGCAGGGCCTCGAGGAAGTAGTAGTCGGCGTAGCTGAGAGGAACGTCCACCTCGGAGTTCTTGTTCATGTTGCCGACGCTGTGCTTGAGCAGGAAGCCTCCGTTGGTGCCATTCTCCGCGAGATATTCCGGGGAGGCGAGCGTGCGGAGCTGCCTTATCGCAAGCTCTTTCCACCTTGCGGCATCCGCACCCTCGTCGAAGGTGCTGAGCTCCAGGAAGCCGGAGGCCATCACCGCAGCGGCGGACGCGTCACGCTTGGCGTTCGGGATGTCCGGGGCGTCGAAATCCCAGTATGGCACCCCGTCCTGAGGGAGATTCGGATGATTCGCGATGAAGGCTGCGACGCTCTTCGCCTGAGAGAGGAACTCCTCCTTGCCGGTGAGACGGTACATCATCGTGAATCCGTACAGGGCCCAGGCCTGTCCGCGAGCCCAGGCGGACTCGTCGGCATAGCCCTGATGCGTCTGCTTGAACTCCGCCTCTCCCGTCTCGGGATTGTAGGAAACCACGTGATAGCAGCTGTGGTCCGGGCGGAAGTGGTTGTGGAGCGTTGTCTCCGCGTGGGTCTGGGCGATTCTGAGCAGGGTGTCGTTCTGCGTCTGCGTGCCGGCCCACATCAACATCTCCAGATTCATCATATTGTCGATGATGACGGGATATTTCCAATCGCCTCTCGGGTTCCAGGACATTATCACCCCGGTCTTGTCGCTGAAGCGGGTGGAGAGCGAGTGGGAGGCGTTCACCACCATCTCCTTGTACTTCTGCTCACCCGTAATCTTGTAGGCGTTCCCCGCGCTACAGAAAATCATGAATCCGAGGTCGTGGGTGTCGGTCAGCCACTGCGCCGGGGCGATGCGGTCGGTATAGAGCTCGGCGTAGTGCCGCAGCTGTGCGTTGTCGGGATAATACTCGCAGAGCTCCCAGAGGGTTCCCGGGAAGAATCCGCAGATCCAGCTGCGATAGTCGGCGGTCTTGACCTCTCCGTTCTCGAAGGTGCGAGGAAGGAGTCCTTCTTGGGGAAGAACGGTCTCGGCGAGGGTGATGGATTGCTCGCAGGCCCTCTCGAAAGTCTTGTCTATCAGTTGATTGAGTTCGTCTTTTTCGCTTTTGCAGGATGGCAGCGCAATGATTGCCGCCGACAGCAGGATGATGGTGAATTTCGAAAATCTCATAATCTTATAATCTTACAATTTTGAATCCCTTAATGCGTGATCCGCTCCGACGTCCACGCCTTTCCATGCCTTGAGGCTCGTCCAGTCCGCCGCTGGCTCAGTCCAGAAAGGATGGTCTGCCGGAAGGCCGAGAGGCAGGAAGAAAGCGGTGCACATATAGACGCTGCCGGTGTTGATGTAGGCTTCGGACATGTTGATCTGATGGCCGGCGAAGCCTATGCTCAGCCATTCTCCGTTGAAGTTGTCGGGGCTGCTGAACTGGCGGCGCATCACCGAGGTCATGGAGTTGCGGACCTGTCCGTAGGAGAGTCCGTCGGCGAGGTTCTCCGTGAGGATGCACCTTGCCAGACCGTGGAAAAGTCCCGTCCTATAGACTATCGAGCGTCCGATGACAGGATAGGTGCCTTCGGGGGAGATGAGCCTTTCGAGTTCGGAAGCATGCCTGCGCTCCCTCACAAGCTGCTTGTCCAGATCGGCCTGCGGGCGGAGTCCGTGCTTTACCATAATCTGGAGGATGTCCGTGAGCATAGGGTTGATCACGATGCTGTTGTAGAAATCGAGGTGGACCTCCATCCCGTCTCCGTAGAATCCGTCACCCTTGTACCAGCCGTCGTCAAGGAAGCGGTGCACTCCGTAGTGCAGGCGGTGCGTGTCGCATTCTCCCGTGTATTCGAGCAGGGCGGCCTCCACCATCGAGGCGAAGAGCAGCCAGTTGCTTTCCTTGGGGATGACGGTCCTGTTGCGCTTCCACTCGCTGACCAGTCTCTCCTGAGTAGTCTTGTCGAGCTGCGGCCATATCCACTCTCCGCCCCTGATGATGCCTTCCGCAAGGAAAGCCGCGTCCACCAGGGACTGGTCAACTCCGCGTCCGAAAGTCAGATAGTCCGGGGAGTCCGGGTTGACGGCGTTGGCCATCGCTTTCCCTAGCATCTCTATGTATTCCGCCCTCAGCTTGCCTTCCGCGCTGTCGTCCGGCCCCAGGCTCAGCCACGGGCCGATGCCGCAGACGGTTCTGCCGAAAGCCTCAAGGTAGGAGGCCGCGCGCCTTTTAGGATCCGTGCTGAGCGACTCGAAAGGCATGTTCTTCTTGAGCGTCCCCGCGCTGAGATTGCTCAGCACCGGACGGGCGATCTTGTCGAGCTGTGCAATCCACTCGCTCCTGTCGGAGGCGAAAGTCTCGCCCCCGAAGACGTGGCGGAAAGGCCTCGCCGGGAGTCCGGCCGCATTGCAGAGATTGGTCACTGCGCACTCGTCCCAGGCGTAGCGCACTTCGGCGACGTCAATGCCCTTGGCGAATCGGAGGATAACCTCATTGCCGGAGATTGCCACTTCCGGGCGGAGTATCTTGCCGAATCTCTGATAAACCTGGAAATGGGCGGCGCTCTTGCCGTCGGAGGTCGTAAGGCCGTCGGCGTGGGAGAAGCGGAGCACGATCCTGCCGTCGCCAAGGGTCACGTCCTGAAGCTCCGGGCCCTTGACTTCCAGGGAATCGTAGCCGTAGAGGTCGCGCAGGGCCCAGACTGCCAGCCTGTGCGCCACGACGTGCTTGTATGGCGGATGTATGTCCGAGACCTCGTCCACGAGGTCCGTGGTGGCGGCCATCCCGCTGTATGGAACGTCCATCAGACGGTACTGAAGCTCCCAGAACTCCGGAAGCATGTCGCGGGTGACGTTATAGACGCTCTCCCTCTGTGAATAATAGTGCGGCGCGATCTGCACGTAGTAGAACGGCAGCGTCGCGTCCCCCCAGAGGCTGCGCCACGAGTCGATGAGAATCTTCTGCTTGTCGTAGTAGGACTTGAACCTGTCCGGGTGGTTCTGGAAGTTGCTCTCTCCTTGATACCAGAGGAATCCGCGTATAGTATAAGGTATCATCGGGGAGATCATGTTGGCGAACTTGCTTCCGAATTCGGAGCTGCGCACGCGGAGATTGGCGCTTTCCGGATGTGCGGCGGTGTATTCGAGAATCTCCTCGCGCGGAGTCCACACCTCGATGGAGCTGCCTCCCCAGGAGCTGCTCATCACTCCGACCGGGACGTTGAGACTGTCCGCGAGCTCTATGGCGAAAAGATAGGCCGGGGCACTCATCGGCGCCACCGTCTCGCGGGAAGACTTGTGCCAGCCGCTGCTCGGAAGGGTGTCCGTGCCGTTCTTCTTCTCCACGTAGAGCACTCTGACCCTGTTGTCGCCGCCCTGCTCGAACACGCGCTTCTGGACATCTTCGCCCCTTTTCTGGAGCACGTAGTTCTTGGGACGATCCATGCGGTATTCCATATTGGACTGCCCGGAGGCGAGCCATACTTCTCCGACGAGGATGTCCTTGAGCCTGATGGTGTTGCGTCCGTCGGAGATGCTCATCTGCCTGGGCTCGAAGCTGGCTTTCATCGGGGCGAGCTTCACGGCCCAGTTCCCCGCGGAGTCCGCCGTGGCCCTAAGTGTCTGCCCGGCGAACTTGACCGTGATTTTCTTGCCCGGGGTGCCTGTGCCCCAGATGGCGACCTCCTTGTCCTGCTGGAGGATCATGTCGTCCCCGATCACCTTCGGCAGGCCGATTTGGGCCGTAGCCGCCGCAGTTGCAAGCAACAAGGCGAGGAGGGAGAATAAAATTTTCCTTACTGTCATATTTTTGTGGATTGTTTCCTATTGGTCGTGCCTGGTGAATACATCTTGCAAAGATAGCAAGAATGTCGAAAAACATTCCTATATTTGTGAGTGTGCTGCTCTGCGGCACGCTCGTTTTGCAATCAAACCATAGCGTATATGAAGAAAATCATCATCACGGCTGCCGTTCTGTGCGCCTGCATCTGTGCCAACGCGCAGATGAAATCGCCCGTCGCCGACCTGGACTACACGTTCACCACGGTCAAGGCCAACCCGATCACTTCCGTCAAGAACCAGGCTTCCAGCGGTACCTGCTGGGCATTCTCGACCATTAGCTTCTTCGAGTCCGAAGCCATCCGTCTGGGAGGCATCAAGGATACTCTCAAATATCCGGATTTCTCCGAATTCTTCGTGGTTTCCCACTCCTACATGGACAGGGCTGTGAAATACGTGCAGCTCGATGGCAATCTCACCTTCAGCGCCGGTTCGGAAGCCGATGACGTGCTCGACGTGATCAGGGACTACGGCATCGTGCCGCAGGAGGCGATGACCGGGATGAACTACGGCACCCCTCTCCCGAAGCAGGCCGAGCTTGACGCAGTGCTGCTGGGCTACGTCTCAGCAGTCGCGAAGAATCCCAACAGGACCCTCACCACCGCGTGGAAGCCGGGATTCAAGGCCATTCTCGACACTTACCTCGGACCATGGCCGGAGAAATTCACCGTCGACGGCAAGGAATACACCCCGGAGAGCTACCGCGACGCGATGAAGATCGTTCCGGAGGACTACGTGACCCTTTCATCCTTCACCCACCATCCGTTCTACACATGGTTCGCCATCGAGATCTGCGACAACTGGCGCTGGGATCAGGTATATAACGTCCCTATCGACGAGTTCATGTCCATCCTCGACGATGCGATAATGAACGGATACACCGTTGCATGGGGAGCTGACGTGAGCCACGCCGGATTCACCCGCAACGGACTCGGGATTCTCGTTGACGTGGCCGCCACTGCCGCCGGATCCGACCAGGAGCACTGGGTCGGCAAGGAGGAGGGCAAGCCTGCCCCGGTAGC
>CAVGYS010000006.1:4827-7027 GCA_963633505.1 Oscillibacter sp. MSJ-31 | reverse complement strand
CCGGTAGCCATCGTGGAGAGCGTTACGACCCAGGAGTCCCGCCAGTTGGAGTTCGACAACAAGACCATCACCGACGACCACGGAATGCAGATTTTTGGCATTGCCAAGGACCAGGACGGCAAGAAATACTACATGGTCAAGAATTCCTGGGGCGAGACCGGCAAGTACAAGGGCATCTGGTACGTGACCGAGGCCTTCGTCAGGAATCAGAGCATGGACTACATGATTCACAAGTCGGCTCTTCCTAAAGATCTGAGGAAGAAACTGTCCAAGTGATGGTTCTCAAAAGGTACGTTCCCAACTTTATCACCTCGATGAATGTCGTCTGCGGCATCATCGGGGTGGTTTTTGCGTTCAAGGGGAGCTTCGAATACGCCTTCTACCTGATGCTCGCCGCCGCCGTCTTCGATTTTCTCGACGGCCTGTCCGCGAGGCTGCTCGGGGCGTATTCGGATATGGGAAAGGAGCTGGATTCTCTCTGCGACCGCGTGAGCTTCGGGGTGCTCCCGTCCGTGATGCTCTATAAGCTCATGTGCACGCAGATGTTCGGCGAGAGCGTGTTTTGCTGGATACCGCTTGTGATGACGGTGGCCGGCGCGCTGCGTCTTGCCAAGTTCAACGTGGACAAGCGCCAGTCGGATTCGTTCCTCGGGCTTCCTGTCCCGGCTTCCGCCCTGCTCTGCGGCTCGCTGTGCTACTACGTCTGCCATACTCCCGCCAGCTTCCTGTCCGACTGGGCGGCCGGACCCTTTTTCCTGCCGCTGCTCTCGACGCTGCTTTCCATCCTGATGGTGAGTGAGATACCGATGTTCTCCCTGAAATTCCACAGAGGGGACGCGAGGGTGCTCGGGATAAAGAGGCTGACTCTGGCACTTATCGCGGTCGTCGCGCTCATCGCATGTCTTTGCTGCTCTCTTAACTGGTCGCTTGCGCTCGTGGTGACTCTGGGTTGCTACGTCCTGAAGAACGTCATTTACGCCATTTTCAGAATATGAGGCTTCGCGCTTTTGTCTTTCTTGCGCTCGCGCTACCGCTTTCCCTCCTGCCGTCCTGTGGGCGGAAGGTCGTGGAGAGGCGGCCCACCATCCCTTACGTGCGTGCGGTGCTTGCGGACAAGTCCGGCAGGGAAATGTCCATTCTGAAGCGGCACGCTCTTCCGCCGGTGCAGGCGGACGTGAGCTACGTCGGCCCTTCTTCTCTTGCAGACCGTTTCGCGGAGCTTCTGCGCGAGTATGACCGCAGGGACAACGTGGACGGTTCGTTCCGTCCGGACGGACTTCCGGATTTCGCGGGGGAGACCATAGACTGCATCGCCGACGACAGCCTCGCCGTCCCGTCTCCCGACAGCTCCGATATCGCCTTCATCCGCGAGCGCGTGGTACGGAACGCCCTCTGCGCGCTCGACACCGCCCTGCACGTCAGTCCCTACGACATCGAAGGGCTCGGAAGCAAGAATTCCTCAAAACTGATTGTCCTCGGGACTCCCGTCCTTGCAAGATACGGGATGTTCGACGTCGATACCCTCTGGCGCAGCAGCGGTTGCGCAGTA
Organism: Oscillibacter sp. MSJ-31; assembly: GCA_963633505.1. GTDB lineage: Bacteria > Bacteroidota > Bacteroidia > Bacteroidales > UBA932 > Cryptobacteroides. The sequence continues at coordinate 5,478 of CAVGYS010000006.1, read as the reverse complement.
CCGGTGTTCTCGCCGATAGAGATAGCTTTCGACGAGGTTCTTGGGCGCAACGGCCCGGCCTTGATGAACGTGGGGGTGATTTATGACCCGCGCACTTCGTCGCCCGAAATCTACCGGGAACTTTTCGCGCAGGCCTGCCGTCGCCACTCCCGCAACGGCTCCCTCTGCTTCCCTCTGTCGTCCGAGGGGCGTGACAGCCTTGTTCTGCGCCTGCTGGACGCCTACGTGAAAAGCGGACACGGAGGCATTCTCGACGCCATCATAATCGACGACATGCAGGTGGACCCCGAGGCGGTCAAGAACGAAGTGGCCATGACGGTGTCCGTGATGAATGAGACTTCGATGACGTATGGCCGTCTGCTGTCCAAGAATTTCGAGGTCGAGAGCTCTTTTGAGCTGACAGCGCGGGAGATTTACAATTATTTCCGCGAAAAGAATTTGTTTACCCACAATATAGCTAAACCGCAGGTGCAGACTTTCCGCCCGGTTCCCAGACCGCAGGCCGAGGACGCATCTGTCATCCTGATACCAGGTTCGTATGTTCAAAATTAGTATCCTCCCGGAAGAAATAGAGAAATTGCCCACCGGGGCGTTCCCGGGTGAAATCCACGTCATCGACAAGACAGGGCTGGAGTATGCCAGGGCCATCGC
>CAVGYS010000006.1:0-4817 GCA_963633505.1 Oscillibacter sp. MSJ-31 | reverse complement strand
TCCCGTGTCCGCCGCCGACCTGCCTCATCACGCCGTGGCTCTCCTGCAACTCTCGGGGCCCGACAAGGCCTTCCTTTTCCGGGTCAACAAGATAGGCATGCGCAGGCATATCTGCGCCGTACTCTCCAGTCCGGATATCGTCAAGGTCGGGGCCGCCGTGCACGATGACGTGCGCGGACTTCAGCATTACTGCCGCTTCGAGGGCCGCAATTTCGTGGATCTTCAGAAGATAGCCTCGGAATGGGGCGTGAGGGACAAGAGCGTCAAGAAGATGTCCGCCATCATCCTCGGCTGCCGCATCTCCAAGACCCAGCAGCTTTCCAACTGGGAGGCGGAGGAACTCTCCAAATCCCAGCAGCTCTACGCTGCCACCGACGCCTGGATATGTCGCGAGATGTATCTTAAACTTCTCTCTTCGGAGAAGCATCCGCTCAGCCCGGAAGAGATGAACCCTTCGATGCAAAATTCTCAGAACAATGGTTAAAGTCATCCTCAAGAAGGGGAGGGATTCCTCCCTGCGCCGCTTCCATCCATGGGTTTTCAGCGGTGCCGTGGCCGATGTCCAGGGTTCGCCCGAGGAGGGTGACGTGGTGGCCGTATATAGTGCTGACGGACAATATCTTGCCGCCGGACATTATCAGGTGGGTTCCATTGTCGTGAGGATTCTTTCTTTTGACGGGAATCCTCTGGATCCGGATTTCTGGAGAGTGTCCATAGCCAAGGCCGTGGCCATGCGGCAATCCGTGGGGCTGGACTGCTTCGAGCCGTCGGAGACCAACTGTTTCCGCCTGGTTCATGGGGAGGGCGACGGCCTGCCGGGCCTTGTCGTGGACTGGTATGACGGAGTCTGCGTGCTTCAGGCACATTCCGTGGGCATGTTCAGGGCCAAATCCAGGATCTGCGAGGCTCTCAAGGCTGTCCTTGGGGAGCAGCTCAAGGCCGTCTATGACAAGAGCTCGGGTACCGCTCCTTTCAAGGCCGGGCTCGAACTGGTTGACGGTTATCTATATAGGAAGGAGGATTTTCGCGAGTCGCATTGCTGCGTAAGGGAGAACGGGCACTCTTTCCTCGTGAACTGGGAGGAGGGGCAGAAGACGGGATTCTTCCTCGACCAGAGGGACAACCGCTCTCTTGTCGGCAAGTATGCCGCCGGGAGAAGGGTGCTCAATCTTTTCTGCTATACCGGGGGCTTCAGCGTGTATGCCCTGTCAGGAGGTGCGCAGTCCGTGGATTCCGTGGACTCTTCAGCGAGGGCGATTTCCCTTGCCGATGAAAATCTCTCTTTGACCGGCGTGCAGGACGGAAGGTGGAAGAACATCTGCGCCGACGCCATCGAGTATCTGGGCTCATGCGAAGAGGGCAGGTACGATATGATGATAGTGGATCCGCCGGCTTTCGCAAAGCACCGGGGCGCTCTGAAAAATGCGCTCCGCGCCTATCAGCGGCTCAATGCGGCGGCCATCGCAAAGGTGGCTCCCGGAGGGCTGGTCTTCACTTTCAGCTGCTCCCAGGTGGTGGACAAGATCACCTTCGCCAACACCGTATTCTCCGCTGCGGCCCAGACGGGACGCAGGGTGAGAATCATCGACCGCTTCTGCCAAGGGGCGGATCACCCGGTCAACATCTACCACCCGGAAGGGGAGTACCTCAAGGGGCTGCTGCTCTACGTGGAGTAGCAGACCCGGGGCTATTTTTCTTTTTCGATGAGCTCCAGCAGCTTGTCGATGGCTTCCTTGTCTTGGACGTGCCTTAGGACCGGCTGTCCCTTGTGGTAGATGGACACCTTGCCCTCTCCCTCTCCGACATAGCCCCAGTCGGCGTCGGCCATCTCTCCAGGGCCGTTGACGATGCAGCCCATGACGGCTATCACCATCCCTCTCAGGTGCGAGGTGCGTCTCTTGACCTCTTCGAAAGTGCCCTGCAGGTCGTACATCGTGCGGCCGCAGCCCGGGCAGGCGACGTATTCCGGCTTGTAGAAGCGCCGCCTTGCCGCCTGCATTATCTCATTCTCAAGCTCCTCGTCAAGGCCGGCGGAGGAGGGGATTTCGTCTATTTCCCTCTTCAGAAGCTTAGGACCCCACTCGACTGCGGCCCGGAGCATCTCGTCGCCCTCGGCCTGCCCGGCAAGGAAACGCGCTACGCTCAGCTCGTTGACCGGAGGCTCGGTCAGGGACACCCGTATGGTGTCGCCTATGCCTTCCTGAAGCAGGGTGGCGATGCCGATGCAGGACTTGATTCTGCCGCTGTCGCCGTTGCCGGCTTCGGTCACGCCCAGATGCATCGGGAACAGCGTGCCGTCCTCCTGCATCATCCGGGCGAGGATCCTGTAGGCTTCAGTCATCACGATGGTGTTGCTGGCCTTGAGGGATACGACGACATTGTAGAAATCCGCATCTTTGCACATCCGCAGCCATTCCATCGCGGCGCGGGCCATCGCTTCCGGAGTGTTGCCGTAAAGATCGGTGATATAGCGTCCGAGCGAGCCGTGGTTGAGTCCGACCCTTATGGCCGTACCATGTTCGCGGCAGACCTCCAGCAGGCGGGAGAATTCGCTCCTGGCCTGGTTGTGGTCGGGATGGAAGTTGCCCGGATTGATGCGGACCTTCTCCACTATCTGCGCCGCGGCGATCGCCGTCCGGGAGGAGAAGTGGATGTCCGCTACGAGAGGGACTTCGCAGCCCCGGCCGCGAAGTGTATCCTTAATCTGCCTCAGGTGCTCTATGTCCTGCATCCCCGGGACAGTGATGCGTATCATCTGCGCTCCAGCCGAGGCGAGTTCAAGACACTGCGAGACGGTCGCCGCCACGTCCGAAGTGTGCGTGTTGCACATGGTCTGCACGACTATGGGCGCCCCGCCGCCGATGACAAGGTCCTTACCTATTCTGACCGCTATCGTCTTGAGTCTTTCCATATACTATTTCGTATGCTTGCCTTTTGATTTCTTTCCTTGTCCTTCCCCTGCGTCTTGAGAGCTGGAAGTGAAGCCCCACGGTGGCCATAAGATCCATCGGGTATGCGTAGTAGTTGTAGTACTTGCTCCTGTAGTCCGGTTCGTAGAGGTTGGACCACGACCAGCGCAGCAGGCAGTTGAAGTGTATCTCCACCGGGTCGAAGATCAGGGCGAAACCCGCGCCGCCCTGGAAGCCGTAGTCGAACCGGCGCTCGTAGTCCCGGAACTTGTTGGTCCATTCCTCGTCCAGATAGGGTCCGGAGCGCGTGATGCTCCGCCTCCAGCCGCCGTAGATTCCGGCGTTAGCCATCACTTTGAGCGGTTCGAAATCGTAGTGGAACTGCATCATCGCCGGGAATTCGATCACCTGCATCGAGCAGCGCGTGGCTCCGTTCACGTCGGAGCTTATTCCCGTCTCCTTGTCCGCCTTGAACGCATAGCCTTCGTTGCCCATCGCGGCTCCGAGCACGAGGGCGAAGTACGGCATGCGGTCGAACAGCTTGCTGAACTTCGTGTAAGTGACTGAGACGTAGTTCGTCTCGAAGACGTATTGGCCGTTGTGCTTGGTCGGACTGAACCATGTGTTGGCGAAGGTGACGCCGTAGTTGACCCCGATAAGCGAGTAGTCGTTTATCGGACGGAGCTTCTTGAAGGTCACCGTGCTGTCGCTTTGAGCCCCCGCCGTGAGCGGGCAGAGCACGACGAGGAGCGCGAATATGATTCTTTTCATTGCTTTCATTTGAATATTGTCCGCAGGTCGATGTTCTGGCTGACCTCGGCTCCGGGTGGAATCTTGATGAACTTCTCCCCGTCAATCTCGTAGAACTTCACCATCTCCGGCTGGCGGTGCTCCAGGATGGAGCCGGAGTCCACGATGGAGTTGCGGTTCCTGTCCTCGGTGATTCTCAGACAGTAGCTTCCCTCCGAAAGGTAGGGGAAGAGCAGGGAGGTGTCGGACTCGATGACGTATGATCTCAGCACCTTGTCCCTCTTCTCGCTGAGAAGGTCCACGATGTATTTGCGGTCAACCCCCGTCATCACCGTCTCAAGGGTGCTCAGCTTGTCGTCGTCCGGCAGCCGGCACTTGACCTCCAGACTGTCCGACCAGAATCCGTTGATGTCCCGGAAAGCCCTGTACGGCACTTTGAGCACGTACTCGTATCCGTGCTGGAGCTTTTCTTCCGGCGAGAGGACATACCTTCTCAGGTTGAGACTGTCCCTCTCCACGCTGAACTTCATCTTCTGTTCGGTCTGTCTCGGCGTGATGGCGGTGAGCTTAATGGAGTCGAAGCTCTCGCGGATTATCGGGTAGCGGAAAAGCATCTCGAAGCCTTTCTGCTCCACGGTCTTGGGATCCGCCGTCAGGGAGAATACGCAGGTCGTGTCCTCCTGCTTGATACTCTTGCGGGAACGCTTGGAGTAGGTCCTCCTTTCGTTGAGCAGGGGCAGCTTCAGATGGTCCGTGGCCGGGGAGAGGACTCCGAGGGAATCCGTCTTGAGGTAGGTTATGTCTATCTTCATCGTGTCCGGGGCGGCCCTGCGGCTGTTTATCCATAGTTCGAGACTGTCCCGGCTGATGTTGAACTGGCTGATTATCTGGTTCTGGCGGTAGCCTTCGATCGTGATGGAGTCGATGACGGCGTCGGCTGCCATGAAGGTGACGTACGCCGAGCGCTCGGCGGTGCGTTCCTTGTTGACCACGTACTGCTTGGACGGCTTCTCGCGGAAGAGGTTGAGCTCGTACTGGCTGCGTCTTGCAAGGCAGGCGAGAGTGTCCTTCATGTCGTATCTGAGAATTTCCCGCACGGTGTCGTTCGCCGTCAGCGTAGGCCTTATCAGCGAATCCACGAACGCCACTGTCTCCGTC
>CAVGYS010000005.1:16319-17702 GCA_963633505.1 Oscillibacter sp. MSJ-31 | reverse complement strand
GATGTCGACATTGTTGTCGGTGGCCCTCCTTGTCAAGCATATTCTACTGTTGGGAAGAGATTGATTGATGATCCAAGAGGGAAGCTGTTCCAGGAATATTATCGCATCTTGACTGAATTGAGACCAAAGGTGTTCGTCTTTGAGAATGTCAAGGGCCTTTTGTCGATGCAAGGGGGTGATTTGATAAAGACCATCATTTCTCTTTTTGAGTCCGTAGGGTATCATATGCAGATGAGACTGCTGAATGCGGCAGATTATGGAGCACCTCAAATCAGGGAACGTGTGATTCTTGTCGGCACCTTGGATTCAAGACCGTTCAAATACCCGAAACCGACACATTACGACCCCGAAATAGGTGTGCCTGCCGACAAGTCACTTAAACCTTATGTCACACTTGGAGAGGCTTTGGGAGATTTGCCTTCAATGAAAACAGGGGAGAGAGCAGACAAATACAAATGCGACCCCCAAAACGATTATCAGCGTTTGATGAGGGCCAATGCTCCTGCTGAAATACAGGAGCACGAGGTGCCGAACAACAATGAGCGTCTGGTGGAGATAATGAAAGCTTTGCCAGATGGCGGCTCGCCCAAGGACATTCCTGAAGATTTGAGGCCTCACAGTGGATTTGGCAATTGCTATTGCAGGCTGTGGTGGAATAAACCGAGTACGACAATCACGAGGAACTTTGGCTGCCCATCATCTTCTCGCTGTGTTCACCCTCGCGACCCAAGACCTCTTTCCACCCGTGAGGCTGCTCGTCTGCAAGGCTTCCCTGACGATTACGTGTTTTGCGGAAAACGAAGCGACAAACATCTTCAAATCGGTAATGCCGTTCCAACGTTCCTTTCAAGGGCAATCAAGGAATCTGTCAAGAGTTATTTGAAAGGAGAAGAGATAGACGGGCTGCCAGCTGAGTTCGTTGATGACTCGACTCGGTGTTGAGAGACTTTTAACGTCCTCACTGACACTTGGTGAGTTTTTTATATATGGCAGATATTTTCACGGAGGATCAACGGCACGAGGTGATGTCCCGTGTCGTATCAAAAGGTACCAGACCGGAGAAGAAAGTGCGTCAGGCGCTGTTCAGTTCCGGTTTCCGCTATCGTGTCAACGTGAGAACTCTGCCGGGCACTCCGGATATCGTGCTGCCAAAATACCGCACCGTCATTTTCGTGAATGGATGTTTCTGGCATGGACACAAAGGCTGCAAGTACTACGCGGTGCCGGAAACGAACGTCGAGTTCTGGGTGGAGAAGGTCCGAAAAAACAAGGAGAGGGATGCGCTGAACAATCAGCGGCTGGAATCATTGTCGTGGGGTATTGTGACTGTCTGGGAATGCGAGCTGAAAAGCAAGACTTTCGAGGCGACAATGGAGCGTGTCA
>CAVGYS010000005.1:0-16232 GCA_963633505.1 Oscillibacter sp. MSJ-31 | reverse complement strand
GAACGAGGTAATATGGGAACAATATCAGCAGCACAGACGGTCTGACCGAGAATTCGCCAGAGCTGAAGCCAAGAGAAAGAAGCTGATACGCGAAGAAGTAGAGCGCGAACTACAGGAGCAATTCCACATCCCCATCAAGATACGCGAGGTGTCCCGCGAGGATATCACGGGATTGGAGGAATGGTAACGAAAAGTGGTGAGGGGCCACCTGCGCTGGAGATTCCGTCAATTTTATGGGCGAGGATACCTGCCGCTATCCTTGATGAGGCCGCAGATGGTGGCGTTGAGCGAGGAGGCGTCGCGCAGGAGCGTGTCAAGGTCGAGGTGCAGGCGGAAGCGCCAATGATGATGCGGGTCTGCCGGCTCGTTGATGCGCTCTTCGGACCTGTCGGGGCGGCGGAGTCTGGAGTCCAGGGCAAGCCAGTCCTGAAGCGGGAAGATCGCGAGCATGGACGGTGACTTGAGAAAATCCCACAGCATGTTGCGGACTTCCCACGGCTGCGGATCCGTGCCGCACTGCATGCGGAGCGTTTGCATGTCGTGGCTGGAGGTGGCGCAGACGCTCAGGTAGCTCCATTCGCCCTCGCCTTCCATTCCGCGCATTTTCAGCGAGAGGATTTTCTCGTGTTCCATGACACCGGGAACGCACGACGGCACCATTCCGAGGTCTTCGCCGCAGGCGAGCATCCCGGTGGCGCCAAGGAGCTCGGGCAGTTTCTTCTCGGCGTTCCGTCTCCAGAATTCATTGTGGCGTCGGAAGAAAAAGTCTTCGTAAATCTGTCCGAACCGCTCCTGCTGCCACTGGGGCAGGGACTGCGAAGCCGGGCAGATGAGTGGCTGATATTTTCCCGGATTGCGGGGGTCTTCGTGGAACAGGCCTTCGATCGGGAGCTGCATGCCTTGTATCTCTTCTGGGGAGTACGGCAAGGCCGGATTGAAATGCCCGTACATTCCGCTTTTGGTGCCGGCGGGGATTTCCCATATCCGGAAGAAGCCGAGAATGTGGTCGATGCGGAAAGCGTCGAAGTATCTGGACATTTTGCGCAGGCGGGACTTCCACCAGGCATAGTCGTCCTTTGCCATTTCATCCCAATTGTATGTCGGGAACCCCCAGTTCTGCCCGTCACGGCTGAAGTAGTCGGGCGGAGCTCCGGCAGTGGAGTCGAGGTTGAAGAACTCGGGATGCCAATATGCGTCCGCGCTGTCCGCACTCACCCCGATTGGGAGATCTCCCTTGAGGGAGACGCCTTTGCTCCTGGCATACTTCGCTTCCGCGTAGAATTGTTTGTCCAGATGCCACTGCATCCAGAGATAGTATTCTTCTTCAAGTGAATCCCGTTTGGCGCAGAAACGGGCATATTCCCTGAGCCAGCCTTCGTTGTCTTTGATGAAAGCCTTGAAGGATGGGGTTTGCATGTCTTTCTCTCCACGGGTCTCAAATGCCTTGCGGACATATTTCATCTTGGCCTCGAACACGCGGGGGTAGTCGATTTCCGCCAGGGCGTTCAGCGCCGCCTGCTGCCGTTTGAATTCAGCGTTCTCCTTGATTCCGAGGCTTTGCAGGTGAACGTAAAGGGGATTCAAGGCAAAGGATGAAACCGGGCTGTATGGGTATGAGTCTTCCCACCCGCCTTTTCTGGTGGTGTCGTTGACGGGAAGAAGCTGGATTATGCACTGTCCGGTGGCGGCGGCCCAGTCTATCAGCTTATGCAGGTCGCGGAACTCCCCGATGCCGAAGTCCTCCTCGCTCCGGAGAGAAAACACGGGGATGGCGGTGCCTGCGCCCCGGAATCCCGGACGGTCGAAGATTTCCGCCTGATGCTCTCTCGGGAACGGGCATCCCGGAATCGGGCATTCTATCCACTTGTCCTCGATTTCCTTGCCGAGTCTTGCGCTGTGGTGTTTCCACTCCGTTCGCCAGACAAGGCCCGCGCGCATCACGACATAGGTGTAATCTTTGAGCATTGCAGCCGTGCAGTGTCCCACAACGGTATGCCAGACTCCTCCGTCTCCCCATTCCATGGGAAGTCTCTTCCCTCCGATTATCAGCGTCAGGCTGTCGCCCCACTCGGTCCAATATCTGATTTTGAAAGATACTCGCATAGGTTCTATTTTACGTATGACAAAAATTCTCCGCGTACCCGCGAACTTGTGCGGAATGCTCCGGTCAGGCAGGTGGTGGTCATCACTCCGCTCTTGCGGGAGCCCCGGCCCTCTTTGCACAAATGCCGCCCCCTCATCATGAGCGCCATCCCCCTCGGCGGGTTCTCCTTGCCCAGCGCGTCGGTGAGCATATCGACCACGTCGTGGACAAGCCGCTCTTGAACTTGAAGCCTCGAAGAACAGTAGTCCACCACGCGACCAATCTTGGACAGGCCGAGAATCCGACCTTTCGGGTTCGGCAGATAGGCGAACCAATACTCGCCGAAGAAACTGCGGCAGTGATGCTCGCATATCGAGTAGAAAGTGCCGTTGTCCACGACCATATCGTCGTAGATGATGCCGTCCTGCCCGTTGGGGAACGTCGTGATGAGCGGAGCCTCCGCCGGGTCGTATCCTCGGAAAATCTCTTTGAACATCCGCAGCATCCTGTCCGGGGTGTCCTGCAATCCGACCCGCGACGGGTTTTCTCCTATGTATTCCAGCAGCTCACGAATGTCCCGCCGAGCCTGTTCTTCTGTGATCATTGACCGTTGAGATAAATAAGGGCTCAAAATTCGGCATAAAAAACAAGAATGTCAACAAGTGAGGTGCTGCCAAGTCTTTTCATTTTTGGTTGGAAAGGTGGTCGGTGGAGAAGTCGTACCTGAAACTGTCTGAGTATTCTTTGCCGTCAGACAGCTTCATGACAATCGTTATGGAATGCGTGACGAGCTTCTCAGGCTTGACTTTGAAGTCCAGATAGCAGAAATCATCGAGAAGGATTTTCAGATCCTCCGGCGCAAGTTCGGACAGCAGTTTCTTTCGTGCCGGCATCATATATTCCAAATCTGCATTCGGATACCCGTTTTCTATAAAGTTTTTGGCGCTGTTGAATACAAATGTCATACAGTCGTTAAGCGAGCTCCCGGCAGGATGGGAGGAGTCAAAGTAATCTTCGCTGTACACATCTATTGATACAATATCAGGTGTATATGCGCATACATATGTAATACCATCTGCAAGACGGACTTCCCGGCTATAAGTGAAGTCTCCATTCTCGTGACAAATCCTATCAAACCAAGCCTTGTCATCCCCTGTGCTTTTAATCGAAGCTGAACGTCCGGAACCTATAAATTCGAATTGCGACTTCCCTGACTGCCTAAAATGAAAGCCGTTGATTTCATGATACTCCTGAACATAGGAATCCGTCCAAAAGTCTTCGCCCCAAGTACAGCCACAAATTACAATCACGGACAATACGGCAGCGCAATCTCTTATGCTAATCTTTAATCGGTGCATCATAAGTTATCGTTTTTAAATACCAGTTGTAATTACTGTTAAGGGTCGTGTCACGCTCATCATCCCATTCCTGATTTACGCTAAGGTCGAAGATCCCGGATGTGAAATATCCATTGTTTTTTCCTCTCCACCCGAAGTCGCAGTGCACATAGACGGTGGATTCCGACACTTTTGCTGTCTTGATGAGTTCTTGATTCTTGTAGTATCTTTTTATCAAATCGTATTTGTGAAGCTTGTACCCATCGATGTTCCACCCGTGGGCGGCCTTCAAATTATAGTTCAGCAATCCTTTTCTCGGGACGGAGCATACAAACAAAGGGCATCCTTTGTTAAGCGTTTTTCTTACTTTGTAAGTGTCATAATTGCCATATTCGACATTGGGATAGTGGAATTCTTCTCTCAGACAACGGGCCGATCGGCTTGGAAATGTGCCAGTAAAGCTGGATGTATAGATTGAATTGCTTGACTCGCCAATCCATCTTATGAGCAAGGCGGCATGTTTGCCGGTTCCCGTAAAATCAGACAAATCATCCCAATTGATGGTCGTGCCGTTATATATGATTCTATCAGGAAAACGATGATATGCAATTATTTTTGCCATGGCCAATGGGACACAGCCTGCATAGGCGGGTTTTTCCCCTCTTGTAGGGGAATATTGGTTGAAAGGTGAACGCTGATGCCAGAAGTTGAAAGGTTTTAGCAAGGTTTCTACAACCATCTCAACTCCGCGGTCCTGCCTCTCGGTCTCGACGACTATATCAGGATCCAGCTTGCCATCGACCAGCGGCATACTGTCATCAGTTCGCGCATTTGTTATCTGCCCTATTGAATAATCCAACGAGCGTGTGGCGAGGACAAGTTTCAAGTGCTCAAAATTGTCATCTAGGGAATCTCCTTGCACAGTGAGGTCTCCAACATTGTAGTCTCCTTCTTTTTCGTCATATATTTGGAAGGTGTTTGGGTTGATGTATTCATCTCCGTCTTCTCCTATTATGATACCCGGACCTGTTTTCGGATAGTCGGAAAAGTCCTCTCTTCCTATATTGCTCATAACGGCGGAAATCAGTTCTCCTTCCGAGAGAGAACCTTCCTCTGTAACTATCAGGACATCTTCTTTAATCCTATTGTCGGCAGCAAGTATTGCGTAGCCTTCATCTCCCTCAAAGTTGACCAAATATACAAGACCGTCAATGTCAGACATATTACCCGCACTGGACTTTGTCGTGAGATCACTCAGTCGGATAAGGTCTATCGTTGCAACTTTTTTCCCGATAGTCCTAGATCTTGTGGATTCTAACAGGTCGCCACATATGAAGCGGTCTAGGCTTTTCAGCGCATCATTAATCGTTACTGCAGTGGCTGATGTTGTGTCTTTAAATGATGCCTCTGCTTCATAACGCTCCGAAGAGCAAGAGCAAAGCAAAGCCGCAAATGTCGCGACACCTGATAACAGCTTGATTTTCTCATTCATGGCGTAGGTTGTTCTTAGCATAACTTTGATTTGAGATTTCAGAACAGTTGTTACTCTGTTTGTGTAAAGTTAAGTGATTCAAGCGAGAAAACCTAATTTTGGAAAAATCGCAACAAAAGCCTAAATTGCATTTAAAAAGTTGCGGAAGAACGACACATGCTTGACAGAAAAACAGACATTGCGGTGATAGGAGCGGGGGCGGCAGGGTGTTTCTGCGCCATCGAGGTGAAGCGGTCTCATCCCGAACTCTCCGTTTCCCTGTTCGAGGCGGGCAAGGTCCCTATGGCCAAGCTTGCCCTTACGGGAGGTGGCAGGTGCAACCTCACGAACACGTTTGCCGGAGTCCGCAGTCTCCCGGAAGTCTATCCTCGCGGAGAGAGGCTGATGAAGCGGGCGCTCAAGGAGTTCGGTCCGGAGGATACGATGCGCTGGTTTGAACGGGAGGGTGTCAAACTGGTCGTGCAGGAGGATGAGTGCGTGTTTCCGCAGAGCCAGGATGCCATGCAGATTGTGCATGTGCTTGAGGGATTGATTCGTAGCCTGGGGGTTGAACTTGCGTGTAACAAAAAAGTTGTCTCGCTTTCTCCCTTGTCTTGTGAAGACGGCTCCGGGGGAGGTTTCCGCATAACGTTTTCCGATGTGGGGCAGGTTGAGGCTAACAAAGTTGTTTTTACCATAGGCGGATGCTCGTCTGCGGCACTAGAAAAGATTCTGCCACAAGGAGTTGACATTGTCCCCACGGTTCCGTCTCTATACACTTTCAAAATTGCGGACGAGGGCCTGCGCTCTCTTATGGGGACGGTCGTCCCCAGGGTTTCACTCGGTCTTGCCGGCACTTCGTTCCGCTCCGAGGGCATATTTCTGATTACGGACTGGGGTGTCAGCGGTCCGGCTACGCTGCGGCTCTCTTCCTATGCGGCCAGGCATCTTGCGGAGCGGGAATACAGGGCGGGGCTTGTCGTGAATTGGCTTGGTATCGGTGATGTGCAGGCACGGGATAGTATCTCCGCTCTTGCGGACGCCTCTCCGAAGAAGTTCGTCTCAAGCGTGCGGCCGGACGGGATTGCAGACAGGTTGTGGAGACATATTCTCCTGCGTTGCGGCTTCCGTGAAGATTTGCGTTGGGCGGAACTTGGTTCCAAGGGGATGAACCGGCTGGTGGGGAGGCTGACTGCGGACGAGTATCGGATAGAGGGGAGAGCAAGGTTCAAGGATGAGTTCGTCACCTGCGGCGGAGTCGCTCTCTCGGGGATTGATCTTTCCACCCAGCAGAGCCGGCTCTATCCCGGGCTGTATTTTGCCGGAGAAGTTCTGGACGTGGATGCCGTCACGGGAGGCTTCAACCTTCAGGCCGCCTGGTCCATGGGCTGGAGGGTGGCAAAACAGATTCAGAATAAATTCGTATATTTGCCGCGTTGTACTACTTTATAAATCTAAGCCAGATGAAGAAAATACTGAATGAGATTTGTGCTAAATACACAGTCCCTCAAGAAGTTAAAGCCATGGGAATATATCCGTACTATCGTCCGATATCCTCCGGTCAGGATCCGCTCGTGACGATGGCTGACGGAACGAAAGTCCTGATGTTCGGCTCAAATTCATATCTTGGACTCTCAGACGATCCGCGTCTCAAGGAAGCCGCGATGGCGGCAATCCGCAAATATGGCACCAGCTGCTCCGGCAGCCGTTTCCTCAACGGAACGCTTGATATTCACGAAGAGCTCGAGGCCAAGCTCGCCAAGTTCGTCGGCAAAGACGAAGCTGTGACCTACAGCACCGGTTTTCAGGTCAATCTCGGAGTGGTGAGCGCCCTCGGAGTGAAGGGCGGATATGTTTTCCTCGACGCGCTTGACCACGCCTGCATCATCGACGGCAGCCGCTTGAGTTTCGCGGAAGTGCGCAAATTCCCGCACAACGACATGGCCGTCCTGGAAAAGAAACTTTCTCTGGTTCCGCAGGACGCTCTCAAGCTGATCGTGGTTGACGGAGTTTACTCGATGGAGGGAGATATCGCTCCGCTTCCGCAGATTGTCGAACTCTGCAAGAAATACAACGCTTCCGTGATGGTGGATGACGCCCACAGCCTCGGAGTCTTCGGTGAGAACGGTTCCGGTACGGCGAGCCATTTCGGCCTCACGGCGGACACCGACCTCATAATGGGGACGTTCTCCAAGAGCTTCGGTTCGCTTGGCGGATTCATCGCCGGCGACAAGGAAGTGCTCAACTTCCTCAAACACAACTCCCGTTCGCTGATTTTCAGTGCGTCCATGACACCGGCGGCAGTGGCTGCGGCATCAACGGCGCTCGACATAATGATCAACGAGCCGGAGAGGCGCGAACACCTCTGGAAGGTGACCCGCTACGCGCAGAAGGCGTTCAAGGACAACGGTTTCGATACCGGCCACACCCAGTCTCCAATCATCCCGCTCTTCGTCCGTGACACCGTCAAGGCGATGAAGATCGTGACCCTGGCATACGAAAAGGGCGTATTCATCACTCCGGTCATCGCTCCGGCCGTGCCTGAGAGCGACGTTCTCATCCGCTTCGCGCTTATGGCCACCCACTCCATCGAACAGGTGGATGAGGCGGTGGAGAAGCTTACCGTCATCTTCAAGGGCCTGGGAATCATAGAATAGTCATGGTCATTCTCATCACGGGCATCAGTTCCGGTTTCGGCAAGGCCATGGCCGAGCGGCTTGCTGCCGACGGGCACAAGGTGTATGGCACGCACAGGCGGGACGTGACGCCTATTCCCGGAGTCACGTACGTCAAGGCGGACGCTTCCGACGACGCCGAGGTCGAGGCGGCGGTGAAGCGTGTCACCGATGCCGAGGGGAGGATTGACGTGTTCATCAACAATGCCGGGATGGGTATCGGGGGGCCGCTGGAATTCAGCTCTCTGGACGATGCCCGCAGGCAGATGGACGTCAACTGGATGGGGATGGTTCGCTTTCTGCATTTCGTCATCCCCGTCATGAGGAAGCAGAGAAGCGGCAAGATTATCTGCATCAGCTCAATAGGCGGCCTCATCGGGCTCCCTTATCAGGGACTTTATTCGGCTTCCAAGTTCGCCATCGAGGGCTACTGCGAAGCCTTGAGGCTTGAGCTCAGGGAATTCGGAGTCAAGGTGGTGGTCATCGAGCCGGGGGATTTCTCCACCGGATTCACGGCGACCCGCAGCAGCGTTTCCAGTCCGGAGGCTTTCGAGGCGTACAAGTCGTACGCCGCGTCCATGGCAAGCATAGAACACGATGAGACGAGCGGTCTGAAGCCGGAGGTTCTCGCGGCGAAGATTTCTTCGATCGTGCGCAGCAAGAATCCGAAGTACAGCTACATAGTGTCCACGTTCCTGCAGCGTCTTTCGGTCCTTGCCAAGACTCTCCTGCCTCCGAGTCTCTTCGCCCGGGTGCTGGCCGCGTACTACAAGCTCTAAGACATTGAATCATCACTCATAGCTCACCGCCGTGCCAAGAAAGGTGCGGCGGTGAGTTTGTGCTCATATCCCGGAATATTTTTCTAACTTTGCTCTTTTGGAATATAAATCAAACACAATATGTACAGAAGCAATACTTGCGGCGAGTTGAGGCTCTCCGACAAAGGCAGGAAAGTCACCCTTGCGGGCTGGGTGCAGAAAACCCGCAAACTGGGAGGAATGACGTTCATCGACCTGCGTGACCGTTATGGCATCACGCAGCTTGTCGTGGAGACGGATGCCGATCCGACCCTCGTGGAGGCTGCGTCGGGCCTTGGGCGCGAATATGTGATCCAGGCTGTGGGGGAGGTCGTGGAGCGTGCCAGCAAGAACCCCAAGATGCCTACCGGCGACATCGAGATTCGCCTGGAGAGCGTCAACGTGCTCAACAAGTCCGTCACACCTCCGTTCACCATAGAGGAGAACAGCGACGGCGGGGAAGATCTCAGGGCGAAGTACAGATATCTCGACCTGCGCCGTCCGCCTCTTCAGCGGGCGCTCGCGCTGCGCCACCGTCTCGCCCAGGAGATTCGCACCTACCTCGACGAGCAGGGATTCATGGAGATAGAAACCCCGTACCTCATCAAATCAACCCCGGAGGGGGCCCGCGACTTCGTGGTGCCGTCCCGCATGAACCCGGGCACTTTCTATGCCCTCCCGCAGTCTCCGCAGACTTTCAAGCAGCTGCTGATGGTGGCAGGATATGACCGCTACTTCCAGATCGTGCGCTGTTTCCGCGACGAGGACCTGCGTGCGGACCGCCAGCCGGAGTTCACCCAGATAGACTGTGAGATGAGCTTCGTGGAGCAGGAAGACGTCCTCGATACCTTCGAGGGGATGATGCGGAGGATGTTCAAGAACGCCCTCGGAGTGGATATTCCTAATCCGCTCCCGCGCATGAGGTGGTACGATGCGATGGACAACTACGGCTCCGACAAGCCGGACGTGCGTTTCGGGATGAAGATTCACGACGTCACCTCTCTCGTGAAGGGCGAGGGCTTCAGCATATTCGATGCTGCCGAATATGTCGGGGCGATAGCCGCCGAAGGCTGCGCGGAATACACGCGCAAGCAGCTGGACGAACTGACCGAATGGGTGAAGCGTCCGCAGGTGGGGGCGAAGGGACTCGTGTATATCAAGCTCAACGCCGACGGCAGCATCAAGTCGTCCGTGGACAAGTTCTTCTCCGCCGAGAAACTTCAGGAAGTGGCAAAGGCGTGCGAAGCGAAGCCGGGAGACCTCATCCTGCTGCTCTGCGGAGCGAAGCGCAAAACCCAGACTCAGCTTGGCGTACTCCGCATCGAGATGGGCGGGCGACTCGGCCTGCGCGACCCAAAGGTGTTCGCTCCGCTGTGGATAGTGGATTTCCCTCTTCTCGAATGGAGCGAGGAGGACGGCCGCTTCTATGCGATGCACCATCCTTTCACCGCACCTAAGCCGGAGCACGAGCAGTGGTTCTATTCCGACAAGAAAGAAGACCTCGAGAGGGTTTGCGCCAACGCCTATGACTTCGTGCTCAACGGCACCGAACTCGGAGGCGGCTCCATCCGTATCCACGACGCCAAGATGCAGACCAGGATGTTCGACGTCCTCGGCATCAGCCGCGAGGATGCGGAATACAAGTTCGGCTTCATCATCAACGCGTTCAAGTTCGGAGCTCCGCCTCACGGAGGATTGGCGTTCGGCTTCGACCGCGTCTGCGCCCTCTTCGGCGGACAGGAGACCATCCGGGACTACATCGCCTTCCCTAAGAACAACCAGGGCCGCGACGTGATGATCGACTCTCCTTCGAAGATCGACCGGAGCCAGATGGATGAACTCTATCTCAAGTCAACATACGAGCAGCAGTGAGAATCAAGCTCAATTATGACCTCGGTGCGCTTAACACCTTCAGGATGAAAGCATCCTGCGGGTGTTTCGTGGAATACGAGAGCGTAAAGGAACTTGAGGGGCTCAATTTCGAGCGTCTCCCCGTGCCGCTGCTGCATATCGGCGAGGGCAGCAATCTTCTCTTCACCGGGGATTTCCCCGGAACGGTACTGCACTCCAACATCGAGTACATCAAATACGTCGACGTCGGCTTTGACGACGTGCCGGTGATGGTCGGGGCCGGAGTCAACTTCGACTCCTTCGTTTCCGAGACCTGCCGTCACGGACTCTGGGGGGCGGAGAATCTCTCCCTCATCCCGGGAGAGGTGGGGGCCGCCGCCGTGCAGAACATCGGCGCATACGGGGTTGAGGTGAAGGATATCATCTCCGGGGTGGTGTGCTTCGATCTTCAGGAGAAAAAGAAGGTCAAGTTCAGCGCCGCCGAGTGCCGCTACGGCTACAGGATGTCGATGTTCAAGGAACGGGAGAACAAGGGCCGCTACGTGATCACGAGCGTGCTCTTCAGGCTCAGCCGCAGCAAGGGGCCTCAACTCGGATACAAAGGGCTTTCGGAATCTTTTGACGGCCGGACGCCGTCCTCTTCGACGGAAGTGCGCGAAGCCGTGATAAAGCTGCGCCGCGCCAAGCTTCCAGATCCGGAGGAGATAGGCAATGCCGGAAGTTTCTTCAAGAATCCGGTTGTCAGCGAGGCGGAGTTCCGCCGGATTTCCCCGGACGGCAGCGCCCCGCATTTCCTCCTGCCCGGCGGGGAGGTCAAGATACCTGCCGCCTGGCTGATAGACAGCTGCGGGCTCAAGGGAGCGTCAGTGGGCGGAGCATCGGTGTATGAGAAGCAGCCTCTTGTAATTGTCAACCGCAGCGGAGAGGCCTCGGCTTCGGATATCCTCGCTCTTGAGAAGAAGATTGTGGATACCGTTCGCGAGCGGTTCGGAGTGGAACTTACAGCGGAAGTCGAACATATATGAGTTCTTTCATCATAGAGGGCGGGCATCGTCTGGGCGGAGCCATCCAGCCGCAGGGAGCCAAGAACGAAGCCCTGGAGGTGATCAGCGCCACGCTGCTCACGTCAGAACCGGTCACAATATCCAATATTCCGGAAATCCTTGACGTGCAGAATCTCATCGCTCTGCTTGAGAGCATGGGAGTCTCCGTGGAGCATCTTTCCGCCGGGAAGTACCGCTTCACGGCGGAGCATATCAACGAATGCTACATACGCAGCGCCGATTTTGTGGAGAGCTGTTCCCGATTGCGCGGTTCCGTGATGGTCGTAGGTCCCCTCCTGTCCCGTTTCGGCCAGGCCTATTTCCCTAAGCCGGGCGGAGACAAGATAGGCCGCCGCCGCGTGGATACGCATATCGACGGTTTTATGAAACTTGGGGCCAAATGTGCCTACGACACCGCCAAGAGCGCCTACGGTCTCTCTTCGGGGAGAAACATGAAAGGCTGCAATATGCTGCTTGACGAGGCTTCGGTCACCGGTACCGCCAACATCGTGATGGCCGCCACCCT
Source organism: Oscillibacter sp. MSJ-31 (assembly GCA_963633505.1). Classification (GTDB taxonomy): domain Bacteria; phylum Bacteroidota; class Bacteroidia; order Bacteroidales; family UBA932; genus Cryptobacteroides. The sequence goes on along the minus strand of CAVGYS010000005.1, from coordinate 4,449 downwards.
TTGCGATGGAGTAACGACCATCTACAACGCCGCCTGCGAGCCTTATGTCCAGCAGCTGTGCAGGATGCTTGTCAGAATGGGGGCCAAAATTGAGGGAATCGGTTCCAACCTGCTCACGATTACGGGAGTGGAGTCTCTTCACGGGGCGGAGCACGGGATTCTTCCCGATATGATCGAGGTCGGTTCATTCATCGGAATGGCAGCGATAACCCGGAGCGAACTCACCATCCGCAACGTCTCCTGGAGCAATCTGGGCATCATCCCGGAATGTTTCCGCCGGCTCGGTATCAAGCTGGAGCAGCGAGACGACGACATCTACGTCCCTTCGCAGGAAAGCTACGAGATAGAGTCCTTCATAGACGGCTCCATCATGACGATTGCCGATGCGCCGTGGCCGGGTCTCACCCCGGACCTGCTGAGCGTGATGCTGGTGGTGGCCACGCAGTGCAAGGGGAGCGTGTTGATACACCAGAAGATGTTCGAGAGCAGGCTGTTCTTCGTGGACAAGCTCATCGATATGGGGGCGCAGATTATTCTTTGCGACCCGCACCGTGCCGTCGTGATAGGCCACGATCACAAGGTCTGCCTGAAAGCCGGGCGGATGACCTCTCCCGATATCCGTGCCGGAATCGCGATGCTTCTCGCCGCGATGTCGGCCACCGGTACTTCGAGAATAGACAATATCGAGCAGATAGACAGGGGGTACGAGGACATAGAGGGGAGGCTCAACGCGCTCGGCGCCAAAATAGAGAGAGTGTGATGAGGGTACTCAAGTTCGGAGGAAGTTCAGTTGCGGACGCGACACGGATTTCATCGGTCATGGATATCGTGAACGGGGAGATTCTTTCCGACCGCAGCGTGCTTGTATGCTCGGCCGTGAGCGGCTGTACGGATGCTCTGATTAAGATAGGTGACACTCCGGACGGAGAACTCAGGGACAAGCTCATCGAGAACCTCAGGTTCCATCACCTGGCGATTGTCAGGCGGCTTTTTACCGGAGAGGAGCGCCAGGCGGTGTCCGCCGAGACGGATGCGCTCTTCGATGAACTCCGGGCTGCCGCTCCGGCGGACTGCGTCACTTTCGGGGAGCTTTTCTCGACCTTCATCATAGCGCGGAAATTCGCCTGTGACGGTGTCGTCACGAAGTGGCTCGACTCGAGAAGCCTGGTTCGGACCCAGGGAGGAGAGGTTGACACCGAACGGACTTATGCAGCCATAAGGAACGCCGTGGCGGAGTGTCCGGGGGTGCAGCTCTTCGTCGCCCCGGGATTCATCGCTTCGGACGAGAACGGCAGGGTGACCACTCTGGGGCGCGGGGGGTCCGATTACAGCGCCGCGCTTTATGCCGCCGCCCTCAATGCGGACAGTCTCGAGATCTGGACGGACGTGCCCGGAATCATGACGGCCAATCCGAAGGTCGTCCCGTCTGCGGTCACCATCCCCGAAATCTCATATCGCGCCGCCCTTGAACTCGCGGAGGGCGGAGCCAAGGTGCTGTATGCTCCGACCGTCCGTCCCGCGATGGAGGAGGGCATAGCCATCAACATAAAAAACACCTTTGATCCGCGGAACCCCGGGACGGTGGTGCGCGAGGTGCAGTCCGGCGGGCCGGAGTCGTGGATGGGGGTGACGAGCCTTGATTGTCCGCAGGAGGGCACGTCCCGGATATGCCTTGTCGGAGAGGGTGTAGTGAGCCGCAGATCGGCGGCAGGACGGATTCTCTCCGCTCTTTCCGAGGCCGGCATCAAGCCGCTCTCGGACGTGGAGGGCGAGTCATCCGTCTTTTTCGTCAATGTCCGGCAGCTTGTCTCCCGCGAGGCCGTAGCGGCCATCCACAGGGAGTTCTTCGAGTCGCGCAGCGTCACCGAGGTCAACGTTTTCATAGCCGGATACGGGGCCGTGGGCAAGGCGCTCGTGGAACTCATATCCGCAAGCCGTTCCCGCATCGAATCCCGTCTTGGCAGAACCATAAGGGTGGCCGGAGTGTCCGACAGCCGCAATTATCTCATAGACTTGCGCGGCCTTGGCGAAGACGTCATATCCTCGAGGCTCCGCGAGGGGGAGAGCGCTGATGGTGGGGCTTTCATCTCCGCCGTCTGCCAGGCCGCTCCGCGAAAGTCGGTCTTTATCGACTGCACGGATGACGAATCGCTCTATCTCAGATATGAGGAGCTCTTCCGCAGCGGTCTCGGAGTGGTCACTTCCAACCGCCGCTCCCTCGCCGTGCCGTATGTCCAGTATGCAGCCCTCAAGGCTGCCGCGCGGGAGAACGGCACGTTCTTCCGCTACGACACCACGGTCGGCACGTCCCTGCCTATCCTCGAGTCAATCGCCGGCGACGCCAATTGCAGCGACGGCATAGAATCCATCGAGGCGGTAGTCTCCTGCACGCTCAACTACGTGCTCACCGCACACGAGCGTCCCGAATGCGAAGAGAGCCTCGCCGCCCTTCTCCGCAAGGCGCAGAAAGAAAGGCTCTCCGAGACTGATCCGCGTACCGACCTTGGCGGGCGCGACGTGCTCCGCAAACTGCTGATTCTCGCCCGGGAAGCCGGTGTGCCGCTCGAAGAGAGCGACGTGCAGATCACCCCTATGCTCGGAGAGGAATTCTTCGACTGCCCAATAGAAGATTTCTATTCCAAGCTTGAGGCGGTCGAATCCAAGATACAGGTTTCCGAGAAGCGCCTCTCTGCGCAGGGACGCAGGCAGCGATTCGTCGCCCTGCTGCGCCGTGATTCCACTGCGCGGCTTGGGTATCGTGCCGAAATCAAGATGGAAAGCGTCAGCGCCGACAGTCCGTTCTACTGGCTCAACGGCACGGAAAACGTCACCGTCATCAAGAGCGAATACTCCGCACCGCTGGTTATCAGGGGAGCCGGAGAGGGGGTCAGACTTGCCGCTTCCGGCATAATCAGGGACGTGCTGCTATGATGATGGAACTTTTCCGCCAGATGCTCTCAATAGATTCCACCTCCGGGTCGGAGAGGGGGTTCGCGCTCTGGCTGGAAGAGCATCTTGAAGCGCCGCGCAAGGAGCGTTTCGAAGTGGGTGACGGCACGCTCAACCTGCTTTTCTCGTGGGGTGAGCCGAGAGTCGTGTTCTGCACGCATATCGACACCGTTCCTCCGTATATCGCTCCGATTTTCGACGGGGAGACGGTGCGTGGCCGTGGCAGTTGCGATGCCAAAGGGCAGATTTTTTCGATGTATTCGGCTTGCCGGCATCTTGCCGGGGCCGGACGGGAGGGGTTCGCCCTGCTGCTGCTCAGCGGAGAGGAGACAGGCTCTTTCGGGGCCAAGGCCTTCTCCCGGATAGGCTTTACGGCCCCGTATCTTGTGATAGGGGAGCCTACCGACAACTGCATGGTCAGCGCATCGAAGGGGACCAAGTCGTTCGACATCCATTTCACGGGTCTGTCCTGCCACTCCGGTTATCCGGAGCACGGCAGAAGCGCGGTGGAGATGTTCGTGGATTTCATGAATGCGCTGCTCGGGGAGACCACGTTCAACGTAGGCCTGCTGCACAGCGACAATCCCCAGAACATTCTGAGCCCGGCCCTTGACTGCCGCCTGTATTTCCGCACCACTTTTGAGAGTGACGGCAGGGTCTGCTCTTATATGGAGGCTCAAGCCTGCCCCGAAATCGAAGTTCGTGCGCGGGGAGGGGATTCCCCCGCCGAGTATTTTACCTTGCCGGGGTTCAGAACCAAGCCTGCGGCATTCGGCAGTGACGCTCCGCATCTGACAGGGTTCACCCACAAGATGATATGTGGCCCCGGTTCGATACTTTCAGCTCACCGGGACGAGGAGCAGGTGAGCATAGGGGATTTGAGGGAAGCGCTTGAAAATTATATCAAAATATATGAAGATTGTAATCAGCGGTTACGGTAAGATGGGCCACATGGTCGAGTCCGAGCTGCGCAGCCGTGGCATCGAGCCGGCATGTGCGACGGAGGACGTCTGCTCGCTCCCGGAGGATATGACCTCCGGTGCGGTCTGCATCGACTTCACCACTCCGGATGCGTTCAGGGCCAATTACGGCTTCCTCGCGAAGCGTTTCAAGGCCGTGGTGGTCGGCACTACGGGCTGGTACGACGTCAAGGACGAGGTCTTCGAGTCTTTTCGCCGCAGCGGCGCCACTCTCATCTGGGCGTCCAATTTCTCCATAGGGGTGAATGCTTTCTTCGCGGCGGTGGAGAGGGCCTGCTCCATTCTCAAGGGGCGCGGGTACGTTCCGGACGTGAAGGAAATTCACCATATCCACAAGCTTGACGCCCCGAGCGGCACTGCGAAGACGGTCGGGGGCATCATAGAGCGGGCGTTGGGGGAGGTGCCCGAGATCTCCTCGGAGCGCATCGGGGAGGTGCCCGGGACTCACATGGTCCGGCTCCGTTCCGAGGTGGACAGCCTGACTTTCACCCACGAGGCTTTTTCGAGGCAGGGTTTCGCC
>CAVGYS010000004.1:15801-18538 GCA_963633505.1 Oscillibacter sp. MSJ-31 | reverse complement strand
TCTCTATCCGGTGACCTTCGACGAGCTCAAGAACTGTCAGGGAGTCGGCGAGGGCAAGGCCCACAAGCTCGGGGAAGAATTCATCCGCCTCATCAAGAGATACGTGGAGGAGAACGAGATAGTCCGGCCGGATGATTTCGTGGTGAAGACCTCTCCGAGCAAGTCCGCTGACAAGCCTTTCATCATCCAGAGCATAGACCGCAGGATGTCTCTCGAAGACATAGCGGACGCGAGGGATATGGATATGGAAGAGCTCATAGGGGAGATAGAGGCTATAGTGGCCAGCGGGATGAAGCTCAATCTTGACTACTACATAGAGGAGAACCTCGACGCCGACATAGTCGAGGACATATACCGCTACTTCAAGGAGGACGCGACGTCGGATGACGTCCAGGCCGCGATGGAGGCGCTCGGAGCGGATTATTATGAGAACGAAATCCGCCTCGTGCGGATAAAGTTCCTTTGCGAGATAGCATCGTGATACCTCAGGAGACCGTCACTCTGATACTCGACACGGCCAAGATAGAGGATGTGGTCGGGGATTATGTGACGCTCAAGCGCCGCGGGGCCAACTATGTGGCGTGCTGCCCGTTCCACAACGAGAAGACCCCCTCCTTCTACGTGTCTCCGTCCAAGGGCATCTACAAGTGCTTCGGCTGCGGCAAATCCGGCACGGCGGTGGGCTTCGTGATGGAGGAGGAGCATTGCTCCTACGTGGATGCGCTCCGCCATCTTGCCAGGAAATATCACATAGAGATAAAGGAAGAGGAGGAGAGCGCGGAAGAGATCGCAAGGCGTCAGCGCAGCGAGAGCCTGCTTCTGGTCTCGGAGTTCGCCCAGAAGTTCTTCGCGTCCCAGCTGGATACGCAGGAAGGCCATGCGCTGGGGCGGGCGTACTTCCGTCAGCGCGGGCTTGAGGACGAGACCGTGCGCAAGTTCGGCCTCGGCTGGGCCCCTTCCGGGAGGAGGACTCTGATGGACGCGGCGCTCCAGGCCGGCTACAAGATGGAATATCTGCTCGCCGCCGGAGTCGCCGTGCAGCACGAGGACGGAAGTGTCTCCGACAAGTTCCGCGAGAGGGTGATGTTCCCCGTGCACTCGGTGAGCGGGCGGGTCATTGCGTTCAGCGGACGCACTTTGCGCTCTGACAATCCGGCCAAATACGTCAACTCCCCGGAAACGGAGATTTACGTAAAGAGCCGCAATCTTCTCGGGATATTCTTCGCCAAGGCCGAGATTTCGCGGCTTGACGAGTGCGTCCTCGTCGAGGGCAACATTGACATGGTGATGATGCACCAGACGGGCATCCGCAACGTGGTGGCTTCCTGCGGCACTTCGCTCACCATCGAGCAGATTCGCCTGATACGCAAGTTCACCGAGAACGTGACCATAATGTATGACGGCGATTCGGCCGGCATTCACGCGGCTCTGCGGGGCATCACCATGGTGCTCGCGGAAGGCATGAACGTCAAGGTGATTCTCCTTCCGGACGGGGATGATCCGGATTCGTTCTGCCGCAAGCACACTCTGGAGGAGCTGCGCTCCTTTATGGAGAGCTCCCGGCAGGATTTCATCTCCTTCAAGTCCGAGCTCCTGCTCAAGGAGGCCGCCGGAGACCCGCTCAAGAAGGCCAATCTCATCAATGACGTCGCCGACACCATCGCGGCCATTCCGGATCCGGTGAAGCGTTCGACCTACGTGGCGGCGACGGCGGACAGGTTCGGGGTGGAGTCTTCCATACTCTTCGACCGCATAGCCGGGACAAGACGCAAGATGTTGGAAGAAAAGAGCCGGGAGGCCTCGCGTGAGAAAGCGCGGGGAGAATCGGGGAACCCCGCCGCGCTTCCGTCCGGGCAGAGCGTGCAGGAGCGGGCCTGGGACGAGGAGAACAGGACGCTTGCGCCGGCGGAGAAGGATCTTCTGTATTTCCTTCTTGCGCATGGCCGCGACGAACTCGATTTTGAAAGTGATTCAGAGTATTACGGCGGAGACGAGTCCTGCAAGCCGACCGTTTGCGACTTCATCCGCGACGCTCTGGAGAGTGACGGCACGAAAATGGCAAACAGTGCCTATTCGGCCGTATATGACGCCTACGTGGATCTCTACGACCGGGGGCTTCCGCAGGACGTGATGGTGAAGACCCTGCTGGATTCACAGGACCGCCGTCTGGCTGCCGTGGCCGCCGCCCTGTCCTCCGAGAAGTACAGGCTTTCCGTCAGTGCTCTAAGGGACGCGATGACGACCGTGCCGTCGTGGCTTGTCTCCCAACTGCCGAAGACCATCATGCTGTATGCGGAGCGCCGCATCCAGGACAGGATTAACTGCATACGCAAGTCTCTCCCCGATGCGGACGAGCAGGCTCAGTTTGCGCTGCTGACGGAGATGAAGCGGCTTCGAGACGCGCAGCTGCGGATAAAGAGAAAAATTGGAAGAGAAAAGTAATTGACATATATGGAAAAGAATTTCAAGAGGACACTTGTCACCTGCGCCTTGCCGTATGCCAACGGCCCGGTGCATATAGGGCATCTCGCCGGAGTTTACGTGCCGGCGGACATTTACGTGCGATATCTGAGGATGAGGGGGAAGGACGTGCTCTACGTCTGCGGATCGGACGAGCACGGCGTGCCGATCACCATCAAGGCCCGCCAGCTGGGATGCTCCCCGCAGGATATCGTGGACAAGTACAACGAGATCATCAAGGACTCTTTCGCCGGACTCGGCATCAACTTCGACATCT
>CAVGYS010000004.1:14560-15750 GCA_963633505.1 Oscillibacter sp. MSJ-31 | reverse complement strand
CCTCCAAGGTGCACGAGAAGAACGCCTCGGAGTTCTTCCTCAAGTTGCAGAAAGAGGGCAAGTTCATCACCAGGGAGAGTGAGCAGTACTACGACCCGGAGGCCAAGACCTTCCTTGCCGACCGCTACATCGTCGGCACCTGCCCGAAGTGCGGAGCCGAGGGAGCCTATGGCGACCAGTGCGAGAAGTGCGGCAGCACGCTCAGCCCGGAGGAGCTGATCAATCCCAAGAGCAAACTCAGCGGAGCCGTCCCGATCAAGAAGAAGACCACCCACTGGTATCTTCCTCTGCAGGATTACGAGCAGTGGCTGCGGGAGTGGATACTCGACGGCCACAAGGAATGGCGCAGCAACGTCTATGGCCAGGTCAAGAGCTGGCTGGACGGCGGACTCCAGCCCCGTGCGGTGACGCGCGATCTGGACTGGGGCGTGCCCGTGCCGCTCCCGGAGGCCGAAGGCAAGGTGCTGTACGTGTGGTTCGACGCGCCGATAGGCTACATCTCCAACACTCAGGAGCTGCTTCCGGACAGTTGGGAGAAGTGGTGGAAGTCGCAGGATACCAAGCTTGTGCATTTTATCGGCAAGGACAACATCGTCTTCCATTGCATCGTGTTCCCGTCCATGCTCAAGGCCTACGGGGACGGTTACATCCTCCCGGAGAACGTCCCGGCCAATGAATTCCTCAACCTCGAGGGGGACAAGATTTCCACGTCCCGCAACTGGGCCGTCTGGGCTCACGAGTATCTGCGGGATTTCCCGGGCAAGGAGGACGTGCTTCGCTACGTGCTCACCGCCAACGCCCCGGAGACCAAGGACAACGACTTCAGCTGGAAGGATTTCCAGCAGCGCAACAATAGCGAGCTGGTGGCCGTGTTCGGGAATTTCGTCAACCGTGCCATGGTCTTGACACACAAGTATTTCTCCGGCAAGGTGCCGCCGTGCGGCTCTCTGCTGGACGTGGACAAGGAGGTGCTTTCCCAGATTCCCGTGCTCAAGGCCTCGATGGAGAAGAACCTGGAGGACTATCATTTCCGCGAGGCCCTCAAGGACGCGATGTCGATAGCTCGCCTGGGCAACAAGTACGTCTCCGATACGGAGCCGTGGAAGGAGGCCAAGACGGATCTTGACCGTACCGCGACCATTCTCAACATCTCCCTTCAGATCTGCGCGGATCTATCCATAGCTTTCGAG
>CAVGYS010000004.1:7025-14550 GCA_963633505.1 Oscillibacter sp. MSJ-31 | reverse complement strand
GAGCCTTTCACTCCGTTCGCCGCCGAGAGGCTGCGCCGGATGCTCGGGGTGAGTCTGGATGCGGGCTCCGATCATCGCCCGGAACGGGACGGTGCGGCCCTGCATACCGTGTTCGAAGGGAGCGCCGCCGGGGATGAGGGGAAACTGAAACTCGACTGGGAGATTCTCGGCCGCCCGCAGATTCTCCCTGCCGGTCACGAGATAGGGGAGGCGGAACTGCTCTTCGCCAAGATTGAAGATGAGGCGATAGACGCGCAGCTCTCGAGACTGGACCGGATCCGCTCCGAGAGGGAGGCCGCAGCGAAGGCCGAGGCCGCGAAACAGGTCGCTCCGCAGAAAGCCGAATGCTCTTTTGAGGATTTCGACAAGATGGATATCCGCACGGCGACGGTGCTCGAGGCGGAGAGGGTGCCGAAGACGGACAAGCTCCTTAGGCTCACCATCGACACCGGCATCGACCGTCGCGTGATCGTCTCCGGCATAGCGGAAGAGTACGCTCCCGAGGATATGCTCGGCAAGCAGATATGTATCCTTGCCAATCTCAAGCCGCGCACCATCAAGGGCATAGAGAGCAAGGGAATGATATTGATGGCCCGCCAGGGTGACGGGAAGATGCGTTTCATCACGCCGCAGGAGGTTCTCGCCAACGGGTCCGAGATAGGTTAAAGCAATGGTTATGAAGGTACTTATAGTGGACGATGAGAGAGCTATCCGCAACTCTCTCAAAGAAATACTCTCCGATGAAGGCTATGAGGCCGACACCGCCGAGGACGGACTCGACGCTATCCGCAAGGTCGAAAAGGAAAAGTTCGACGTGATATTCTGCGACATCAAGATGCCCGGAATGGACGGCATCGAGGTGCTGGACAAGCTTGTGGAGATGGGGGTGGATTCGGCAGTGGTGATGATATCCGGCCACGGAGACATCGACACCGCCGTGGAGTGCATCAAGAAGGGGGCCTTCGACTTCGTGCAGAAGCCGCTTGACCTCAACCGCATCCTCATTACCGTCAAGAACGCCTCCGAGCGGCAGACTCTGGCCACTCAGAACAAAGTCCTGAAAAAGAAGGTCTATGGCGCCGATATGATAGGCGACTCCGAACCTATGCGGCGCATCAGGGAGATGATAGACAAGGTGGCCCCGACGGACGCCCGCGTGCTGATCACCGGGCCGAACGGTTCGGGCAAGGAACTCGTGGCACGCAACCTCCATCAGCAGAGCCGCCGCAGCGCGATGCCTTTTGTCGAGGTGAATTGCGCCGCCATTCCGAGCGAGCTCATCGAGAGCGAACTCTTCGGACACGAGAAAGGCTCTTTCACCTCGGCCATAAAGCAGCACAAGGGCAAGTTCGAGCAGGCCGACAGCGGCACGCTCTTCCTCGACGAGATCGGGGACATGAGCCTCGCCGCGCAGGCCAAGGTCCTCCGCGTGCTGCAGGAGAGAAAACTCTCCCGGGTCGGGTCGGACAAGGACATCGAGGTGGACGTCCGCGTGATAGCCGCGACCAACAAGGACCTTCAGAAGGAGATTGCCGCCGGCAACTTCCGCGAAGACCTCTATCACCGGCTCAGTGTCATACTCTTCAGAGTTCCGTCCCTCGACGAGCGCAAGGACGACATCCCGATGCTGATTCAGCATTTTCTCGAGAAATACACCGATGGCGGCAAGGCGAGGAGCTTCTCCCCGGAGGCGGTCGAACTTCTTGTCAGCAAGAGCTGGCCGGGCAACATAAGGGAGCTCGACAACGTCGTGGACCGTCTGCTCATACTCGGAGACGATGAGATTTCCGCCCGAAACGTCCGTGATTACGTGAATCTGTAGGATGAAGAGTTCTCTGAAATTTTTTCTGCTGCCCCTCCTCTGCGCGCTTGTCTTCTGCATCGGCGCTGCGGCTCAGGGCAGGCTCTATACCCGCAAGGCCCGGCTGGCGGACTTCCCGACCAGGACTATCAAGGTCGTCACGGGCGGAGTCTCGTTCCTGGAGCTGTCCCTACAGAAGGAGATAACGTCACGCTGGCGCATATCTCCCTATGAGTTCTGCACTTATGCCGAGTACGAGGCCCTCGCGACGGACAGCTCCCTGTATTTTCTCAACGTCGTCTCGGACGAGGGCGTGGTGTTCCTTCGCCTGACCAAGGGGGGAGTGGAGGATGACAAGGACAATCTCAAAAAGCCATTCGAGCTTGTCCGCATCCCGATTGCCTGCGTCGATGAGCCGAACGGGAAGGAACTGATGTTCATGGGGGCGTTCATCGATATCCTCCAGGCCTTCGTCGAAGACGCGATGGTTTCCGACAAGGCCGCCTATTCCGGACTGAAGTGGTACAATTCCAGGAAGTTCTCCGGCAAGAAGATATATCTCAACGACCCGGATCTCGTCGATGAGAAGTATCTCTCGGGAGAGGAGGGTGCCCTTGTCGGAATCTGCATAGCGCCGACGGTCATCTCTTTCGACAGCAGGTGCTACAAGATGCTCATATCCGCCGACACGCACGAGCTCTACTATTTCAAATCAGCCAGATATGACGGCTCCAGGGATCGGGAATTCACGGAGCGCGAGATAAAAAAGTTCAACAGAAGAAATGGAGTCAGCACTGGACCGATATATCAGGAGACATAGCTCTCTGCCCTCCGAGGCCCTGCTCTGGATAGAGAAGCAGACCAACGTCAGGACGAATTATCCGCGGATGCTCTCCGGCCCGGTGCAGGGGGAGCTTCTGAAGATGCTGGTGGAGCTTACGGGAGCGTCCCGCGTGCTGGAGATAGGCTCGTTCACGGGTTATTCGAGCGTGTGTCTATCTCTCGGCCTTCCGGAAGGCGGGCACGTCGATGCTCTCGAGATCAACGACGAGCTTGAAGATCTGATGCGCGAAGGCTGGGAGCGTGCCGGGGTTTCGGACAAGATAAGCCTGCATATTGGCGATGCGGTGCAGACGCTGAAGGGGCTCAGTGGGGGGTACGATTTCGCCTTTATCGATGCGAACAAGCGTCAATATCTTGAATACTACGAGCTTGTCCTCCCGCTTCTGCGCCCGGGCGGTCTCATCGTGGCCGATGACGTGCTGTGGGACGGCAAGGTGTATGCCGAGCATCTTTCCTCCGATGCGCAGACGCGCTCGCTCCTGGAGTTCAACGAGAGCGTCGCCGCAGACCCCCGCGTCGAGGTGGTGATGCTCCCTCTTCGCGACGGGCTCTCTCTCATCAGGAAGAAATAATGTCGGGGGAGCCGTTTGCAACGGCGGCGCAATTTTACTAATTTTGTCATCTATGTCAGATTATATCGTATCAGCACGGAAATACAGGCCCGACAACTTCGAATCGCTTATCGGTCAGGACAATATCGCGCGTACGCTCAAGAACTCCATCCGCAGGGGGCAGTTGGCGCACGCATATCTGTTCTGTGGCCCGAGGGGCGTGGGCAAGACCACGGCCGCCCGCATCTTCGCCAAGACCATCAACTGTTCCAATCCGGGAGAGGATATGGACCCTTGCGGGGTGTGCGACTCCTGCCGTTCTTTTCAGGAGGGGCGCTCATTCTGCATACACGAACTTGACGCCGCGTCCAACAATGGCGTGGAGGACATCAAGGCTCTGATGGATCAGGTGCAGATTCCGCCGCAGGTCGGGAAATACTCCGTATATATCATCGATGAGGTCCATATGTTGAGCCAGGCGGCCTTCAACGCCTTCCTCAAGACCCTTGAAGAGCCTCCCGCACACGCCATCTTCATCCTCGCGACCACCGAGAAGCACAAGATCATCCCGACGATTCTCAGCCGCTGCCAGACTTATGACTTCAACCGTATCAGCGTCCCCGACATTGTCCGCAATCTCAAGGACATAGCCGGCAAGGAGGGAATCACGATAGACGACGAGTCCCTTCATATCATAGCCCACAAGGCCGACGGCGCGATGCGTGACGCACTGACGATCTTCGACCAGACCGTGGCTTTCTGCGGCACCGACGTCAAGTGCGAGGACGTGATGCGCAATCTCAACGTCCTCGACCACGAGTATTCTTTCCGTCTGGTGGACGCGTTCCTCTCCGGGGACTATGCCACGGCGCTGCTGATATTCGACGAGGTGCTTTCCAAGGGTTTCAACGCCCAGCATTTCATCGCAGCGCTGAGCTCCCATTTCCGCAATCTGCTCGTGAGCCGTACCGGAGGGCTGGAAAGTCTGCTCGATTTTCCGGACTCACTCAAGAAGCGTTACGCCGCCCAGGCCGCGCGCTGCTCCGTGAAATTCATCTACGATGCGCTCGGCATCACCACCCAGTGTGATGCCGGCTACAGGGCTTCCACCAATCAGAGGCTGCACATCGAATTCGCCCTTATGAGGCTCTCGTTCCTCAATGCAGCCCCATCGGCATCAGCGAGCGTCTCCCGCCCGGCAGCTGAATCCTCCCCGTCTGCACCTGCTCCGGAGCAGACCCCGGTCCGGCAGCCCTCGGCTCCCGTCGTGGCGGCGCAGCCTTCGCCTGAAAATAGCCAGACTCCGGCTTCGGCTCCGCTGACTCCTGAGGCCCCGGCTGTCCCGGCAGCTTCGGCTCCGGCGAAACCGCGCCCGCGTCCGGCGAGGCCGGCCTCCAGCCTTTCGTTCTCCTCCCTTGTCAGTGAAGAAGAACCGCAGGCAAAGCCCGAGGAGGAGAAACCGCGGCAGGAGGCTCTCCCGGAGGACGAGCTTCTGCGGAGCAAGTGGGCGGAGCTTGCCGCAGCATACTCCGACAAGCCGCGCCTCGCGAGCACGCTCTCCAAGTCCACGCTGAAAATTTCCGAAGGGGACGGCCGCAAGATAGTGGAATTCACCCTCACCAACGAGGCCCAGAAGCGTTGGATAGAGGAAAAGGTGCTCCGTGAACTTGAGAAGAAATACTGCTCCCTTGTAGGCAGCGCCGCCATAAGGCTCGCTCCGTCCGTGCTGCCCGAGGAACAGAAGGAAGATGTGAAATATATGCCCGCGGAGAAGGCTGAGGACCTGATGGGAAAGAATGAAGAAGTCAGGAACCTCGTGAAGGACCTCTCTCTGGACATCAAGTGATAGGATATGAAGCTGCGTTGTGAGAATCTTGTAAAGAAGTATGGACTCAGGACCGTCGTCAAGGGCGTGTCCATGGAAGTCAATCAGGGGGAGATCGTGGGCTTCCTCGGCCCGAACGGTGCCGGCAAGACCACGAGTTTCTATATGATTACGGGACAGATTGTCCCGAACGGGGGCAAGGTGTTCCTGGACGATGAGGAAATCACCGGATACCCGATGTACCGGCGGGCGCAGAAGGGTGTGGGCTACCTGCCGCAGGACGCTTCGGTGTTCCGCAAGATGTCCGTCGAGGACAACATCATATCCGTGATGGAGATGAAGGGGATTCCCAAGGCGGAGCGGATCGAGAGAACGGAGGCCCTCATCGACGAGTTCAACCTCTCCAAGGTGCGCAAATCCCTGGGGATACAGCTCTCCGGAGGAGAACGCCGCCGCTGTGAGATAGCCAGAGCCCTGGCCATAGACCCGAAGTTCATACTTCTCGACGAACCTTTCGCCGGAGTGGATCCTATTGCGGTGGAGGACATCCAGTACATAATAGCGAAGTTGAAATACCGCAACATCGGGGTCATCATCACCGACCACAACGTGGGCGAGACGCTTGCCATCACGGACCGGGCCTACCTGCTCTACGAGGGCACCATCCTTCAGGAGGGCACTCCGCAGCAGCTCGCCTCCGATGAAGACGTGCGCACGAAATATCTCGGCTCCGGATTCGTACTCAAGCGCTCCGTTTCGGTGCAGCGCGCCCTCGACGAGCACGAAGCCGCAGTCAGGGCCGGAACCGTATAAAAGCAGAAAATGAAAGTTCCAGACATAATCATAGCGGTGGACGGCTACTCCTCCACGGGCAAGAGCACTTTCGCGAAGTCGGTCGCCAGACGCTTCGCTTTCCAATATCTGGACTCCGGAGCCATGTACAGGGGGGTCACCCTCTTCGCGCAGGAGTCCGGACTGATTTCCGAAGACAATCTTCTCTCCGCTTCTCTCCGGGGGGCGCTGGACGGCCTGGACATCCATTTCGGAGAGGGCGGGACCTATATGGGGGAGAGATGCATCGAGAACGAGATAAGGTCCATGAAAGTCTCCTCGCAGGTGAGCCCTGTCGCCGCCGAGCCTTGTGTCCGCGAGTACGTGGATTCCAGGCTGCATTCTTTCGCCGCCGGCGGGCGCATCGTGATGGACGGCAGGGACATAGGGACGACCGTGTTCCCGAAGGCGCAGCTCAAGATATTCATGACCGCGACGCCCCAGGTGCGGGCCCGGAGGCGCTTCGAGGAACTCAAGGCAAAGGGACAGAACCCGGATTTCGACTCCGTGCTGCGGAATCTGCAGGAGCGGGATTATATTGACTCTCACCGCGAGGTGTCGCCTCTCAGGCGGGCGGACGATTCGTTCGAACTCGACAACTCCGCGATGAGCCTGGAGGATGAACTGATATGGGTTGAGGGGCTCATAAGGGGGAAATTCACCATATATGATCAAGGTTGAGATTGACTCTCACTCCGGCTTCTGCGGAGGCGTGATCCGGGCCATCGGCACGGCGGAAGCATACCTCCGCGACAGCGGCTCTCCGCTCTTCTCGCTTGGAGACATCGTCCACAACGAAGAGGAACTCTCCCGGCTCCACTCTCTGGGGCTCAAGACGGTGGGCGGCATTTCCGATATGTCCTCGCATCCGGATGGTGTGCCGCTGCTGATTCGTGCGCACGGAGAGCCTCCGGCAGTATATGATGAGGCTAAGCGTATGGGAGTGAGTCTGATAGACTGCACTTGTCCTGTCGTGTTGAGGCTTCAGAAGATGATTCGGGAGGCATATTCGTCCGTCCACGCCGGAGGCGGCCAGCTGTTGCTCTTCGGCAAGGCGGGGCACCCGGAAGTGCTCGGGCTCGTGGGGCAGGTCGGCGGGGACGTCGTCGTGTTTCAGGATCCGGAGCGGCTCGACGGCCTGATTTCGGAGGGGGTCGTCCGTCCGGGGAACGATATCGAACTGTTCTCCCAGACCACGATGAGCCCTTCGGATTACCGCCGCTCTTCGGAGATTCTCTCTTCGAGGATGACGGACGGCGCGAAGCTCAACGTGCACGATACGATATGCTCGCAGGTGGCTTCCCGCCACAGGGAGCTTGTAGGGTTCGCCTCCCGTCACGAGGTGATCCTTTTCGTCTCCGGTCGGGCGAGCTCCAACGGCAAGGTCCTCTTCGACCTGTGCCGTAGCGTCAACCCGCGCTCGTTCCATATCGGAGCGCCGTCCGAACTCAGGAGGGAGTGGTTGGAAGGTGCAGGAAGCATAGGGGTGTGCGGAGCGACCTCGACTCCCAAATGGCTGCTTGAGGACGTGGCGCGGGCTGCGGAAAATTTGCAATAATTGCGGCATTTGACTAAATTTGCCGCGCGGTTCGCTACGGGGTTTTCCGTTCAAGCGTTGTGAGGATTGCCGCAGAATACGCGAAACAGAAACAATATTACAATAAATTTATGGCA
>CAVGYS010000004.1:5866-6984 GCA_963633505.1 Oscillibacter sp. MSJ-31 | reverse complement strand
CAACAGCTGATTTTAAAAACGGCCTTTATCTCAAGTTCAACGACAAGCCTTGCCAGATCGTATGGTTTCAGCATGTGAAACCGGGCAAGGGCCCCGCTTTCGTGAAGACCAAGCTTCGCAATCTTGAGAACGGACGTATTCTCGAAAACACCTTCACCGCCGGAGCCAAGATTGAGACCATCGACGTGGAGCGCCGTCCGTACCAGTTCCTCTATGCCGAGGAGGACGGCTTCAACTTTATGCACGAGGAGACCTACGAGCAGATTCTGCTCCCTAAGGACGTCGTGGAGAACGCGGACCTCATGAAGGAGGGTCAGCACGTGGAGATGATGTTCGTGGTGGGCGAGGAGAAGTGCCTCACCTGCGAGCTGCCGACTTACGTGACCCTCGAGGTGACTTATTCGGAGCCTGCCGTCAAGGGCAACACCGCTTCGACTTCCGCTCTCAAGGAGGTGACTCTCGAGACCGGTGCCAAGATTATGGTGCCTCTCTTCATTGAGACCGGTGAGAAGATTACGGTCAACACTACCGACCGCTCCTACGGCCAGAGAGTGTAAGTCATTCGGGCTTAAAAAACAATATAGAGCGTCTGTGTCTTACAGGCGCTCTATTTTTATCTGTTGAATCTTGTATCCGTCGCTCTTGGCGCTTACGAAAATCGTCACGGAGAAAGTCTCTCCTCCCGCACTGAGGTTGCCGAGGGCGTATTTCATGTTCTCCCTTTCCGCCGTGTGGGTGATGTCGAACGAGCGGGGAGTGTAGGATTCGAAGAACGTCTTGAGAATCTGTCTGGCCTGGGCCTTGCTCGCGTTGCTTTCCCGGGACGCCACGCAGATTTCGAGATTGTCGTCGAACCACGCGGAAAGGCACTCGGCGTCGCCTTTGATGATATACTTGCTTATCGGGGTGAAAACGTCGTTCCGCTCCGTCTGGGCCTGCATCTGCGCGCAGAGCAGGATGGGCAGTATCATTGTCGCTATGCGGGTAATAACTTGCACGAAATGTCAGTGTTGCAAATATCAAGCCACGTGGCTATATTTGCGATACACCGAAAAACAATGACATTTTCTATATGAAAAAATCGATTTTGACGTTTTTTGTCGCGCTGCTGACTCTCT
>CAVGYS010000004.1:0-5856 GCA_963633505.1 Oscillibacter sp. MSJ-31 | reverse complement strand
TGAGTTTGTGAACCTGAGGGGACGCGACGCCGCCGTGCGTCAGGGAAGTTCCTGGGGAGTGCCTTTCGAGAAGGGGGCGATACGGCCGGATGCCGTGTTCGAGCTTTCCTCCGAAGGGGCGTCCGTACCTTTTTCCTCCTGGCCTCTGGCCTATTGGCCTGACGGCTCTCTGAAGTGGCTCGGACTTGCCACCGTCTCGGAGCCGGGGATGAACTCGCTTACGCTCAAGGTGACTCCCGCCGTCAAAAAGCGTCGCGGAGCGGCGACTTCCGAAAGCGCCGCCGCTCTTGCGCGGCAGACTGACGAGGGTGTCGTGGTGAATACGGGCGCGATGTCCTGTATTTTCCCCGCGTCGGGCGGAAGTTTTATTAGGGACCTGAAGATTGGTGAGGGCGTCGTGGTGTCCGGCGCGAGCCTTGTGGCCATTCTTGAAAGTCGTGACGGACGGAGTGTCGAATATGAAGATTTCGAAGGGGCGGTATCTTCCGTAAGCATCTTGCAGAACAGCCCTCTCCGCTCCGTAGTCAGGATCGAGGGCCGCCACAAGTCCCTTTCCGGGAGTCGCGAGTGGCTGCCGTTCAAGCTCTTCTGCGTGATGTACAAGGATATGTCTACCATCAGCCTCACGCACTCGTTCCTCTTTGACAGTGACGGCAAGCAGGACTACGTCAAGGGCATAGGCGTCAGGTTTGACGTGCCTTTCCGGGACGAAGCCCACAACCGGCATGTCAGGTTCGCCGGAGACGGCAAGGACGGAGCGGGATTCTGGTGCGAGCCGGTGAGACTGGCTCCGGGCTATCGTCCGTCCGCAGGCAGGGTGTTCTCGGACAATTATGCCGAGTACCTCCGCGGCAAGAAGCTCCCGTCTCTGGAGGAGCTTGGAGAGAGGGAGCGGAGCGCCCTGCTTACCTGCCCGGTATGGGGCGACATGCGTCTTGTGCAGGCAGGGCCTAACGGCTTTGCGATAGACAAGCGCACCACTGACAAGAGTTCCTGGGTGCACGTCACGGACGGCGGCCGTTCGCTCGGCGGCGCTCTGCTCGGGGATACCGGCGGCAGCGTCTTCGTCGGGGTCAAGGATTTTTGGCAGAGCTGCCCGTCGGCCCTCTACGTGGACAAGGCCGGAGAGGACACGGGACATCTTACCGCGTGGCTGTGGGCTCCCGATGGGGAGGCGATGGATATGCGGCACTATGATACGGTCGGACACGACCTCAAGATCAATTATGAAGATTTCAAGGAAGGCTGGGAGTCCCCTTACGGAGTGGGCCATCGCTCCACTCTGGAAATCAGGCTTTTCGATGGCATCCCATCCGGAGATGAGCTCCTCGCCGTCGCCAAGGCCGTCCAGAAGCCGGTACAGTACAGCTGCACCCCGGAGTATTTCAGCTCGGTAAGCGCCTTCGGTACGTATTGGGGCCTGCCTGACCTCTCCAATCCTCTCACCGCCGGCATAGAGAAGAAGCTCGATGACATGCTCGAGTTCTACAAGCGTCAGGTGGACGAGCGCTCGTGGTACGGATTCTGGAACTACGGCGACGTGATGCACAACTACGATTTTACCCGTCACGACTGGCGCTACGACATCGGAGGCTGGGCCTGGAACAACATCGAGCTCGCTCCGAACGTCCTGCTCTGGACCTGCTTCCTGCGTACCGGCAGGGAGGACGTCTGGACAATGGCCGAGGCCATGGAGAAGCATTCGAGCGAGGTGGACGTGCACCATATCGGGCGCTTCGCCCCGCTTGGCACGCGCCACAACGTCAAGCACTGGGGCGACGGATGCAAGCAGCCGCGCATCCAGTATGCCGCGATGAAGCGCTACCTGTACTACCTCACCGGGGGAGACGCTCTGACGGGGGAGCGCATGACGGAGCAGATCGGCTCGGAAAAGGCTTATGAGTATGCCCGCCGGGTGAGCACCTGGGGGGCTGTTTCCGGGACCTATCTCAAGGGCAGCCTCAATGACTGGGCTTATTACGCCAGCAACTGGATGCTCGAGTGGGAACGGACGGGGGATACGTATTACCGGGACCGCCTGCTCAATTCCATGAAGGACATCGTGGCCCTCGGGAGCTTGAGCGGAAGACTCGTGTTCGATTATTTCGATACCGACACGGGACGTTTCATGGTCTATCTCAAGGAAGACCCTTCATACAAGGGCTACGTCGAGGCTCCGAAGAGCGACTTCGTGCCGGCCTCCAGCCTGAGCAGGAAAAAACTCGAGAAGATAGTCGGCTACAGGCTCTCGAATGTCAAGGGAGACACTTTCAGCCTTCTGTTCGGCTCTCCGGAACTTCTCACGGACATGCGCCAGACCGTGGACATGCCTGAATTCTGGAAACTTGCGGACAATTTCTTTGCCGACGTCTCCTCCGCCAAGGGTGGCAGCATGACCGGCCCGAGGGCGGCGGCCTGGGTGGCCGATTCGCGCAAGGATGCTGCTATGGGGGCCCTCGCATGGAAGAACCTGCTTGACAACGGCTTCACGGATACCGAAAGTGACGGCACCCCTGTCGTGGAGCATCCGCTCGGAGAAGCCGTGGCGAGCCCGTACGTCATTAGGCCGGTGGAGGAGCCGGGATTCCTCGGGCAGACCGCCGGCTGGCAGCGCCACACTCCTTCTACCACGCAATGGCTTCTCAATGCGATAGAGGTCATGCATTGGGCGAAACCATACGTGCCGTCTTCGGGACAATGAAGATGACTCTTCTCACCGTGGGCAGGACCGACGTTCCCTGGGTTCGCGAGGGTCTGGAGACCTACCTCTCCAGACTGAAGCACTACGTGCGTTTCTCGCTTGTCGAGATTCCCGAGCTCAAGAACGTCTCGGCGCTGTCTAAGGAGAGCATCAAGTCCAGGGAAGGGGAGCTTCTGCTGAAGAACGTTAAAAGCTGCGACTGTCTGATCCTGCTCGACGAGCACGGCAGGGAGCTGCGTTCGTTGGAGTTCGCCTCGGAACTCTCCGACCTTATGTCGAGGGGAGGCAAAGATTTGGTTTTCGCCATAGGCGGGGCCTACGGATTCAGCGCTGAGGTCTATCAGAGGGCGGACAGGAAGCTGTCGCTCTCCAAGATGACGTTCTCCCATCAGATGGTGAGAACGATTTTTGCGGAGCAGCTGTATCGTGCTTTCACGATAATGCAGGGTGAACCGTATCATCACGAATGAAAATAGGCGGAAACATAAGGACGTTCATCAGTGCCGCGCTGCTCCTGGGCGGCATCGTGATGCTCGTGCTCTCTTTCAGGGAGTCCAGGATCGGGATGAATACGGAGACTGCGGCCAGGCGGCTCTCACGCACGCTGGAGCACCGCATGTCCGAACTGGACAGCTATGTCGAAAAGGCCCTGGGCTCTTCCCCGGAGGGATGGATGGATCTCGGAGGCTTGCCGCAGGATATGGTGGTGTACCGATATTGCAAGGATACGCTCCAGTCCTGGTGCAATGAATTTCCCGTTGACAACGATGACATCCGCAACCGTTTCTACGTCCCTTTCATCGCCAATCCGAGAAGATCGCCCGAATCCCCTCTGCTTCAGGTTGAGGATTCTGTCGGCTATGTCAATATCGGATCGAAGTGGTATCTGGCGAAATCCGCCGACAGGGCTGACGTCAAGGTGATTGCCGGCCTGGAGATCGTGGATATGCAGAATTCGGTCTCCGGCAACGGGGTGAACGCCTCCCTGCATCTGCGGCCCGAGTTCAGCGTGTTGCCGCTCTCGTCCGGGGGCGGGGCGGTGGTGACGCTCGGCGGCCGGCCTCAGTTCGAGCTGCTCCGGGAGACTCTCCGCCGTCCGGCCACGGCGGACACTTTCTTGCTGTGGCTCGCACTCCTGCTTCTGACGGCATCTTGCCTGACGTATCTTTCGGCTGACAGGTCCGCCCGGCGTCTCGTGGCGGTGTTCTCCGTCCTGACGGTGACCATGCTCGCCTTCTACTTGTGGGGCTGGTTCATACGGGGGCGGCTCACCATCTTCTCGCCCGTGCTCTATGCCGGCGGGGACGTGCTGTATTCGCTCGGAGCCGTGCTCATCATCAACCTGTGGATTCTCGTCTCGGCGTTGTGCGTATATATGTGCAGGGAGGAGCTCTCCTGCCGTGTCCGCAGCAAGACGGCGGCGTTGTCCTGCTGCGCCGCGTCCGTAGTGCTGGTGGTCGGGGTGCTTTTCTACACTCAGGCCACGCTTCGGAGCATCATCCTCAATTCCGGGATTTCCCTGGAACTCTACAAGTTCTCCGAACTCTCGTTTTTCGGAGTTCTGATCTATGCCTCGTTCATCACGATGCTGGTGAGCGTGCCGCTCCTGATACAGTCGGCACAGAAGGTGGCGCAGAAGTTCTTCGGCTTCCGCTTCGATGCGTTCTCCATCAACAACAGGATAGTCTTCTCGTTGATTATCGCGGCGTTCCTTGTCGGATCTTCGTCCGTGATAGGCTTCCGCAAGGAACGCGACAGGATGGAGGTTCTCGCCAACCGCATCTCGTTCGACAGGGACATATCGCTCGAGTTGAGATTGCGGAGCCTTGAGGGTCAGATTGCCGAGGATATGGTCATATCGGCGCTTTCCGTGTTCAACAACACCGAGTCCTCCATCCAGAGCCGCATCTGCGACTACTATCTTTCGCGCAACGACCAGGATTATACCGTCACCGCGTACGTCTTCAACGACAGCAACAACACCCAGGCGGCCGCCGCGCGCTACAAGTCCATCCTCGAGGGCGGAACGCCGATTTCTCCCGACTCCCGCTTCCTCTATGTCAAGAGGGACGGCGGCCATTCGTATTATGTCGGGGTTTTTCTCTATCTGATAGAAGGCAGCGGCGTATCGAGGGTCCTCGTCCGTCTCGAATCCAGAGACACCCGGGGCAACAAGGGCTATGCCGGCATTTTCGGAATTACGCCTCCGGGCAAGGTCACTCTCCCCGCCGGCTATTCGTATGCGCGTTATGAAGGAAATTCCCTGAAATCATATCGCGGGGCTTATGCCTATTCGACGGAGATAGACAAGGACCGGAGCGAGAAGATATATTCAAAGGGGCTGCGCACTGCCAACGGGGACGGCTACACCCACTTCTTCACCGTCATCGGCGACAGGGAGGTGATAGTGCTCTCCAGACCCCGGGTTACCCCGATCACCTATGGCGTGTCGGGTGTTTTCGTGGCCTTGCTCGCGTTCTTCGTGAATTCCCTGGTGGTGATCGGCCGGCGGAAGGAGGACGTGTTCGCCCATAGCTACTTCCGTCTCCGCATTTCCGGGGTGCTGCTGCTTTCTCTCGTGCTGACCCTCGTGGCAATGGCCTCAGTGAGCGTGTTCTTCGTGTATTCCCGCAACGACAGCAACATGCACACCGTGATGTCGGACAAGATAGGCTCGATTACCTCGATGATGGAGGCCGGGGTTCAGAACGCTTCCGGCGAGACGGGAATCAACCGCCGTGTGGCCCGCAATCTCGTGGAGCAGGTGGGGAACGACACGTACTCGGACATAACCCTCTATTCTCCGTCCGGCAAGATGCTCGTGTCCACGGTGCCGATGGTCTTCGAGCGTCAGCTTCTCGGGGAGAGGATCAACGGGCGGGCGTACGGGCAGATAGTCTATGAGCACCGACGCTACTGCATACAGAAGGAAAGAATCGACGACGTCAGCTTCTACAGCATGTACGCCCCGATAATGAATGAAGACGGCAGGATGATGGCGATCATCTGCTCTCCGTACAACGAGGACAACTATGACTTCGAGGAGGATGCCGTGATGCATTCCATGACCATCGTGTCCCTCTTCCTCGTCCTGCTGCTGCTGGCCCTTCTGATGGTGTCGAGAGTGGTGGACAGGATGTTCAAGCCGCTCAGCG
>CAVGYS010000003.1:14631-23283 GCA_963633505.1 Oscillibacter sp. MSJ-31 | reverse complement strand
GGAAGGCAACCAGCCGACCGTAATCATCAATGATGAAGGCGCGCGCACCACTCCGTCAGTGGTTGCGTTCACGGAGAACGGCGAGCGCAAGGTGGGCAACCCTGCCAAGCGTCAGGCCATAACCAACCCTAAGAACACCATATTCTCCATCAAGAGGTTCATGGGTGAAACTTACGACCAGGTCGGCAAGGAGATTGCCCGTGTGCCTTATTCAGTGACGCGCGGCGACAACAACACTCCGCGTGTCGATATCAACGGACATCTGTATTCTCCGCAGGAGATTTCCGCAATTATCCTCCAGAAGATGAAGAAGACGGCCGAAGACTATCTCCGTCAGGAAGTTACCGAAGCCGTCATCACCGTTCCGGCCTATTTCTCCGACTCTCAGCGTCAGGCCACCAAGGAGGCCGGCAAGATTGCGGGACTCGACGTGAAGCGTATCATCAACGAGCCGACGGCTGCGGCCCTCGCCTATGGTCTTGACAAGAAGAATAAGAACATGAAGGTTGCCGTGTACGACCTCGGTGGCGGTACGTTCGATATCTCCATCCTGGAGCTCGGCGACGGTGTGTTTGAAGTCAAGTCAACCAACGGCGACACCCATCTGGGAGGCGATGACTTCGATCAGGCCATCATAGACTGGCTCGCCTCCGAGTTCGCAAAGGACAACGGCAACATCGACCTCAAGAAGGATCCTATGGCCCTCCAGAGACTCAAGGAAGCTGCGGAGAAGGCCAAGATCGAGCTTTCAAGCGCTGCCAGTGCGGAAATCAACCTGCCTTACATCACTGCGGTCGACGGTATGCCTAAGCACCTTGTGAAGTCCCTGAGCCGTGCCAAGTTCGAGGCTCTCTGCGACAATCTCTTCCAGAGGTCCATCGAGCCTTGCCGCAAGGCCCTTGCGGACGCTCACCTGAATGCTTCCGACATTGACGAGGTTCTGCTCGTCGGCGGTTCCACCCGTATCCCTAAGGTACAGGAGCTTGTCAAGAACTTCTTCGGCAAGGAGCCGAACAAGAGCGTGAACCCGGATGAAGTCGTAGCCATCGGTGCGGCCATCCAGGGCGGTGTGCTCGCAGGCGACGTGAAGGACGTCCTCCTGCTCGACGTGACCCCTCTGTCACTCGGTATCGAGACTCTCGGCGGCGTGATGACCAAGCTCATCGAGTCCAACACCACCATCCCTGTACACAAGGAGCAGGTGTTCAGTACGGCTGCCGACAACCAGCCTTCAGTCGAGGTGCGCGTGCTTCAGGGTGAGCGCCCTATGGCCAAGGACAACAAGCAGATCGGCGTGTTCCACCTTGACGGCATCGCTCCGGCGCCGCGCGGAATACCTCAGATCGAGGTCTCTTTCGACATCGATACCAACGGTATCTTGAGCGTGTCCGCCAAGGACAAGTCAACCGGCAAGGAGCAGCACATCAGAATCGAGGCTTCCAGCGGACTCAGCGATGAGGAAATCAAGAGGATGCGTGACGAGGCCAAGGCCAACGAGGCTGCCGACAAGGCTGAAAAGGAGAAGGCTGACAAGATCAACAGCGCCGATGCGATGGTCTTCCAGACCGAGAAGAATCTCAAGGAGTACGGAGACAAGATTCCGTCAGAGAAGAAGTCAGCCATAGAGTCCGCTTGTGCAGGATTGAAGAAGGCTGTCGAGGAGAAGAACCTCTCCGATATCGACCGCTACAATTCTGAGCTTGAATCCGCTTGGCACGCCGCTTCGGAGGATATGGCCAAGGCTGCTCAAGGCGGTGCCCAGGGACCGCAGGGGCCTCAGAACCCGCAGGAACCTCAGGGTCCGCAGGACGGCCCTCAGCCTGACTTCAGCGAGAATAACTAAGTTGCCGCAGATTTGTGAAGGACTACAAGACCCGAAAAGCTTCTAAGAAATTCAATATCAGCCGGCGCTTCTGTGCCGGCACATAGAAAAGAGCGGTGACCGCAAAGCCTCAGTGGCTGAGCGGCCATCGCTCTTCTTTGATGGTTCACGGCGCGCCTTCGCCCTCGCTCCGAATAGTCCTTATTTGCCGGAGCGTGGACCGTGTGGCAGGAAACCAGCCAGCAGAAACGCGCGGAAAGCTGTAAGCTTCAAAAAGAGCGGCCCGGAGCAGAACCGGATGCTGAGAGCGAGGAAAGAGCCAGATGCTTGAGAGCATGGAAGCATGGAGGAATATAGAAGAGCATAGAATTATTATATTTGCATCTATGAAACGCAGCTCAATACTCATAGCGCTTCTGTGCCTCTGCATCGGGGCCGGGGCGCAGTCGGGAAACTTCACTCTCGGCAAGTGGACCGAGATTCATGCGGCCCTGCTCAAAGAACTTTCCAAATCATACGTCGATTCGCTCCCGGTAGATAAGATAGAGCGCCGCGGAGTCGATGCGATGCTCTCAGGCCTTGACCCCTACACGGTCTATATCCCCGAAGAGGAGAACGAAGACCTCCAGATGCTCATCCACAAGACCTACGACGGAGTCGGGGCTGTGATCTACAAGCCGGAAACGTCGGGCAACGTCATCATCAACGAACCCTACGCAGGTAGCCCGGCATCCAAGAGCGGGCTCGTGTGCGGGGACGAGATAATGGAAATAGACGGGCAGACAGTGGTCGGACTCACGTCCCAGCAGTGCAGCGAGAAGATGCGCGGCGACCCGGGGACGACCGTCAGATTCAAGGTCAAAAAAGTTCGCGGCGGAGCCATCGAGGAGGTGACCGTGCTTCGCGAGAAGATACGCCTGCCGGACATCGAGTTCGCAGGGATGATAGGGGACGGCGTGGGGTACATATCTCAGACCGGATTCACCGACGGAGTGGGCAGAGAGATGCGAGAAGCCGTCATCGGGCTCAAGAAACAGGGGATGCAGACTCTGGTTCTTGACTTGCGCGGCAACGGTGGCGGCCTGATGAACGAAGCTGCCGAGATCGTGTCCATCTTCGTGCCGAAAGGCTCGCTCGTCGTTTCCGCCAAGGGCAGGGAGGAAGACTCCAACTACGCCCTTCGCACGCGCCGCGATCCCGTCGATACTAAGATGCCGCTGATCGTGCTCGTGGATTCCGGCTCGGCCTCGGCCTCCGAAATCGTGGCCGGCGCCCTGCAAGATATGGACAGGGCGACCATAATGGGGCAGCGCACCTTCGGCAAGGGACTGGTGCAGAGCATTAAATCCCTCCCTTACGGCGGTGAGCTCAAGGTCACCACGGCCAAATACTACACCCCGTCCGGACGTTGCGTGCAGGCGCTTGACTACAGCCACCGCAACGAGGACGGGAGCGTAAGCCAGATTCCGGATTCGCTCACGAGGGAGTTCAAGACGGCACACGGGCGCACCGTGCGCGACGGGGGCGGCATCACTCCCGACGTGGCCTTGGCCGAGGAGAACTATAGCCGCCTGACCTATGCGCTGGTGGCATACGGGATAATGGAATACTACGCTCTGGAGTATGTCCGCGCACACGAGAGCATTCCTCCAGTGGAGCAGTTCCACCTGAGCGAGGGCGACTACGACGAATTCGTAAAGTTCGCCTGCGGCAAGGAATTCGACTACCGCTCTTCCGCCAAGACGTATTTCGACAAGGTCAAGGAAGAACTGGAGAAAGACGGACTCAAGGAGACCCTCTCCGCGCAGATAGAGGCGCTTGACAAGGCCATCGCCATCGAGAAAGAAGAATTTCTGCGGCTCAAAAAGGACGAAATCATCCCGTTCATCGAGGAGGAGATAGCAGTCCGCTACTATTTCCAGGAGGGCGGAATCAGAGTCCGGATCCGCTACGACGACGCTCTCAAGCAGGCCCTCTCCAGCCCGAGGATACAGCAGTATTGATGACATTCCGTACGGAACTTATCGTCTTAGGCACGACCAAGCTCGGAGAAAAGAGTCTGGTCGTGCATTGTCTGACACCTTCCCTTGGGAGAAGAAGCTTCATTACGACAGTCCCCCGAGGCGGAGGGATGGCGTTCTTCCTCCCGCTCAACGTCCTTGACGGAGAGGTCAGCGAGAACCCAAAATCCGATTTGTGGCGGGTGCGTCACTTGTCCGCAGTGCATCCTCTCAACGGCATCCGCTCCAGCGTGAGCAAGAACACGATCACCCTCTTCATGGCCGAAGTCCTCTACCGCACCGTGCGCGACGGCGCCCTGGAAGACGGCCTTTTCGAATGGTGCCGGCGCTCCATCCTGACGCTCGACGCGCTGCAGAGCGACTTTAGCAACTATCACCTGCGCTTCCTTCTGGAGTTCGCCGTGGCGCTCGGCTTCTCTCCTTCGCTCTCCGATCTCGCCCCCTTCGCAGGGGAGCACCTTGCGGAGATCCGGGCCCTGCTCGAGAGTGATTTCTCCCAGGCCATGCTGATTCCGCTCAACGGAGAGTCCCGCAGCGAGATTGCGGAGAGCCTTCTTCAGTACGTCGGATACCATTCCGACTGCTCTCTCAACGTCCGCTCCCTTGCCGTCCTGCGCGAACTATACCATTGAGAAGCTGTTTTGAAATCCGCAGGCCTCCTGCCGCCCCTATCTTGAGGCGAAGAGCAGGAGCGCCAGACCAGCGAGCAGAATCGCAAGGTCCACGGCCTTGTCCTTGACGTGATTTTCCTTGAAGAGCAGCGCCCCGAAGAGGAAGGTGATGACGACTGAGCTCCGGCGAATCATCGAGATGACCGAGAGCAGCGCGTCCTCGTCCTTGACCGAGTAGAAATACAGGGCGTCGGATATCGTGATGAGCACCGCAATCAGCGGCAGTCTCCAGTCCCAGCGGAACTTCTGGAAGTCCTGTACGCCTGATGACTCCGGGTAAACCGCCTGTCCGGAACCCGCTCCGTCGCACCCCGACGACCCCACAGCCCGCCGGCTCCGGAGGTATTTGACCAGTATCAGCGCCCCGAGCACGAGGGTTATATAGACATTGGACCAGCTCTGCACGAACATGGGTTGCAGATGTGCGAGTATGTACTTGTCATACAGCGCACTGGCGGCCCCGGTGAGGACCGATACGACCATCCACGCGATTCCCTTGTCCGAGGCGAACGAGATGCCTTCCTTCTTGCTTGACCTCGCCAGCAGCAGGAGCGCCGTCATCACGAGCGCGATTCCGCCCCACTGCATAAGGCTCAGTCTCTCGCCGAAAAGGATGATGGAGAATATCACCACGAACATCGGGCGCGAGGCCTTGATGGTGCTGGCCGTCGTGAGCGGCAGGAGTTCGAGGGCGATGAGGCCCGAAATCCATGAGGAGGAGACGAGCAGGGCCTTGAAGACCAGGCTCAGATGGTCCTCAAGCGTGCCGCTTGACAGCAGCGGGCAGAGAAAAAGCGCCGACATCGCCGTAGCGCCGAACAATATCCACAGGACGCTGTTCTTCTTGAGAGCCTGCTTCTTCTCTACGTCGTAGAAGCCGAGCAGGACGGCGGAACATACGGACAACCAAACCCACATGTGATATAGCTGAAAAATGGCCCAAAGATACAATAATTTCGTAACTTTGGCCCCGCTTATTACGATGATGGGTAAGGATTCGTTCATAGAAGTACGCGGAGCCAGGGCCAACAACCTGAAGAATGCCGATGTCGATATGCCGCGAGGCAAGTTGGTGGTAATCACGGGTATAAGCGGGAGCGGCAAGTCTTCTCTCGCATTCGACACCATCTATGCCGAGGGGCGGCGCCGCTACATGAACACCCTCTCTCCCTACGCCAGACACTTCATGGGGGTGCTGGAGAAGCCGGCCGTGGAGAGCATCAGCGGACTGAGTCCGGTTATAGCCATAGAGCAGAAGACCACCGGCAGCAATCCCCGTTCCACGGTGGGCACCATTACCGAAATCTCCGACTTCCTGCGCCTCCTCTTCGCCCGGGCCTCCACGGCCTATTCTCCGGTGACGGGCCGGCCCATGGTGCGCTATACGGACGATGCCATCGTGGACCTGATAATGAAAGAGTACCACGGCAAGAAATGTCTCCTCCTCTCCCCTCTGGTGCGCGGCCGCAAGGGTAGCTACAAGGAGCTTTTCGAGCAGATGCGCAAGAAGGGCTATGTCGAAATCCGCATTGACGGAGAGCTCTCCTCCCTCCAGGAGATCGATTCCCTGGACCGCTACAAGGCTCATTTCATCGAACTCGTGGTGGACAAGCTCAAGCCCGATGACGGGGATGACAGACGCATACGCACTTCCGTGCAGACCGCCCTCTCCCTCGGCAAGGGTTCGCTTGCCGTGCTCGACGCGCAGAGCGGGGAGGTTCACCATTACTCCCGCCATCTTGTCGATCCCGAGACCGGCATCTCTCTTCAGGAGCCGGCCCCGCACTCGTTCTCGTTCAATTCCCCGGAGGGATATTGCCCTCACTGCAAGGGCTTGGGCACTGTGGCGGACGTGAACCCCGAGACCATCATCCCGGATCGCGGCCGTTCCATCGCCGACGGGGGCATAGCGCCTCTGGGTCCGGTTCGTGCCGGCCGCAAGTTCGAGATTGTCAAGGCCATCGCACGCAAGCACTCGTTCTCTCTCTATGAGCCCATCGGGACGCTTCCCGATGAGGTCGTGTCGCTGCTGGTTTACGGCTCCGACGAGTTTTTCCGTATCGGGGAGGGGGCTATGGCGGAGATGGTCAACTGGCCCGGCGTGGTGGGCGACATAGAGGACAAGATCGTCTGCCCCGTCTGCCACGGGACGCGCCTCAACGAGCAGGCCAAGTGTTTCCGCATCGACGGCAAGGACATCTCCCAGGTCGGCTCGATGGAGATTTCCTCCCTTTACGAGTGGCTCCGCTCGCTTCCCGACAGACTCGGCGACAAGGAGAAGACCATCGCCCGCGACATTCTCCGGGAACTCGAGGACAGGGTGCGCTTCCTGCTTGACGTGGGGCTTGACTACCTCACGCTCGACCGGCCCGCCGCCACGCTTTCCGGAGGCGAGGGGCAGCGCATCCGTCTCGCCACGCAGATCGGCTCCAAGCTGGTCAACGTCATATACGTGCTCGACGAGCCGAGCATCGGCTTGCACCAGAGGGACAACCGCAAGCTCATCGCATCCCTGAAGAAACTCCGGGACGGGGGCAACACCGTGATTGTGGTGGAACACGACGAGGAGACCGTGAACTCCGCCGACTGGACGGTGGAGGTCGGCCCGGGAGCGGGAGAGAACGGGGGGCGTATCTGCTACAGCGGTCCGGCAAGGCCCCTGCGCAACCCGAACCTCACTCCGTCCGCGCGCCGCAGCGGCAACGGCAAGACCCTCACGATTCGCGGGGCTTCGGGCAACAACCTCAAGGACATCGACGTCCGCATCCCGCTCGGGATGATGGTCGGGGTGAGCGGGGTGAGCGGAAGCGGCAAATCGACCCTCGTCAACGAGACCCTGATGCCGGCCCTGAAGGGGAAGTTTACCCGTCTCAAGCAGAAAGCGCTGCCGTACAGGGAGTTGGAGGGGGTGGAGAACATAGACAAGGTGATAGAAATCGACCAAAGCCCGATAGGCCGCACGCCGCGTTCCAACCCGGCCACCTACACCGGCGTGTTCGACGACATCCGCAAGCTTTTCGAGGAGACTCCCGACGCCAAGGTGCGGGGCTTCAAGGCCGGACGCTTCTCGTTCAACGTCTCCGGCGGGCGCTGCGAGGAGTGCAAGGGTGCCGGAATCAAGGTGATAGAGATGAACTTCCTGCCTTCGGTCAACGTGGTCTGCGACAGCTGCGGAGGCCGCCGCTACAAGGAGGACACGCTTGCCGTCAAATACCGGGGCAAGGACATAAGCCAGGTGCTGGACATGTCCATCAGCGAGGCTTACGAGTTTTTCAAGGCCTTCCCGAAGATAGCCCCGAAACTCAAGGCCCTGGTGGACGTGGGACTGGGATACGTGCGTCTCGGCCAGTCCGCCGTGACCCTTTCCGGAGGCGAGAGCCAGAGGATGAAGCTCGCCTCGGAGCTTTTCCGCAAGGCCACCGGGAGCACTCTCTACATGCTGGACGAGCCGACCACGGGCCTGCACCCCGAGGATATCCGCGTCCTGATGGGGGTGCTGGACAAGCTGGTGGACCAGGGCAACACGGTCCTTATCATCGAGCACAACCTCGACGTGCTCAAGAGCGTTGACCATATCATAGATATGGGACCCGAGGGCGGCGCGCGGGGCGGCAGGATTATTGCAGAAGGCACGCCGGAGCAGCTCGCCTGCAACCCGTCATCGGTGACGGGACAATATCTAAAAGAAGTGCTATGACGAAGATAGAAGCCGCAAGGCAGGAATATATGGGATGGTGCCACGCGATAGGCATCGACACCGTCGAGAAGGTCAACGAAGCCCTTTTCCTCGGGAAGGGGATAGAGCTGATCAATCTCTGCGAGGCCCGTCAGGAACGCAAATACGCCGACGCCGCGGATCAGATTTATTGGAACAGGAGCAGCTGCCGCATCGTGATGATGTCCGGGCCGTCTTCCAGCGGCAAGACCAGTTCCTCCCTGCGCATCGCGCAGCAGGCAAGGGTCTTGGGGCTCAATCCCAAGGTGATAGAACTGGACAATTATTTCGTGGACAGGGACAGGACGCCCAAGGACGAGAACGGCGAATATGATTTCGAGACTCTCGGGGCGATGGACGTGGAGTATCTCAACGAACAGCTCTCCGCCCTGCTCCGGGGAGAGGAGATCGAGACTCCGAGGT
>CAVGYS010000003.1:8820-14621 GCA_963633505.1 Oscillibacter sp. MSJ-31 | reverse complement strand
GAGGTACGATTTCGCCTCCGGGTGCAGGAAGTCCTCCGGGGTGCGGATGAGCCTGAAGGAGAACGACATCCTCTTCATGGAAGGCATCCACGCCCTCAATCCGGCCCTGACCCCGGCCATAGCGCAGGACAGGATATTCCGTATCTATATCTCCGCCCTCAGCGCCCTGCCGGGAGGCACCAAGGAACACAATTCGACTACCGACAAGAGACTCCTCCGCCGTATCGTCAGGGACAACCGCACGCGCGGCATCTCTCCCGAGCAGAACATCCTGCGCTGGCCTTCGGTGCGCAGCGGCGAGGTGAAGTACATATTCCCTTTCGAGGAGAACGCCAACCTCGTGTTCAACTCTTCCACCCTCTACGACCTTCCTCTCCTGAAGTACTATGCCGAACCGCTTCTGTGCGGCATCAGCGAGTCTTCGCCGGCTTATTCCAAGGCGCAGGAACTTCTGGACTTCCTCTCCATCGTAACCCCGCTGAAGCCGGCGGAGATTGCGGCCATACCTCCGACTTCCATCATGCGGGAATTCATCGGAGGGCAGACTTTGTAAGAAACAACTAACTCTAAATTTTATGGATAAAGGTAAATTTTACGGAGGCCTTGCCATAATGGTCGGCCTCATCATTCTCGGGACAATGTTCCCTGCGGCCGTGAAGACGTTCCGTTCTTTTGACCGCACAGTCAACGTCAAGGGCCTCTGCGAGAGGGAGGTCAAGGCGGACAAGGTCGTCTGGCCGCTATCCTACAAGGTGATGGCCAACGACGTCCAGTCAATCTATGACATGACCGACGGCGGAAACGCCAAGATCGTCGCCTTCCTCAAGGAGGGTGGCCTCTCCGATGAGGAGATAAGCGTGTCCGTGCCGAAGATTTCAGACAAATACGCCAACGAATACGGCAGCAACGACCGCACGTACCGCTACATAGCCACCAATGTCGTGACGGTGTGCTCGGACAAGGTGGACAACGTCCTGGCGCTGATGAGCAGGCAGCCCGAGCTGCTGCGCAAGGGTGTAGTCGTGGCAGGCGAGGATTGGGAGAATCCCATCGAGTTCCGCTATGAGGCTCTCAACGAACTGAAGCCGGCCATGATCGAGGAGGCGACGA
Organism: Oscillibacter sp. MSJ-31; assembly: GCA_963633505.1. GTDB lineage: Bacteria > Bacteroidota > Bacteroidia > Bacteroidales > UBA932 > Cryptobacteroides. Next base: position 13,511 of record CAVGYS010000003.1, on the reverse strand, counting down.
AGAACGCCCGCGAGGTCGCGCAGAAGTTCGCCGCAGACTCCGGCAGCCGTCTGGGCAAGATCAAGAGCGCAAATCAGGGAGTGTTCTCCATCGAGAGCCGCGACAGCAACACCCCTTACATCAAGAAGGTTCGCGTCGTGACCTCCGTCACATACTATCTCAAGAACTAAGACAATCTGATCGATACCGGTTCCACTTCGGAATCGGTATCTTCTTTTTCGTTGAAAGGCTCCAGGAAAGGGTTCCCCGTCCTCTCGTGGCCGATGGTGGTCTCCGGTCCGTGTCCCGGAAGGACTCTCGTGGAGGGGTCGAGAAAAATCAGTTTCTCCATTATCGAGCGGATTTCATCGTCGTACTCCCCGTACTTGAAGTCCGTGCGGCCTATGGCTCCCTTGAAGAGGGTGTCGCCGCTGAAGAGGACTCCCTCATCCCTGTCCAGATAGCAGACTCCGCCCGGGGTGTGCCCGGGAGTCGCGATCACTTCGAAGGACAGGCCCGCCACGCTCAGCTTCTCCCCGTCGGAGACGTCAGTCGTCACGAATCCGCAGTCCGGCTCTTTCAGGCGGAATCCGGCGGTCATCTCCTTGTCGTATTCGAGAATCAGCTTGTCCGCAGGGTGCATATACACCGGCACTTTGTAGCTGTCCTGGAGGAACTTGGCCCCGTAGACGTGGTCGAAGTGTCCGTGCGTCAGCAGGATGGCCTCCGGTGAGAGGGCGTTGCGCTCCAGCGCGTCAAGCACCGGGCGTTTCTCGTCTTCGCGGTAGAAACCCGGATCCACTATGACGCAGCCCCCGCCCTCCTCCTTGAAAACCACGTATGACTTCTCCTCGAAGAGGTTGCAGTTGAATTGCAGAACGTTCAGCATTTTCTTATCGATCAAACTCCCAAAAATACGAAATTATGGCTAATTTTGCCCTATGCATATAGGAATAGCGGGAAACATAGGCAGCGGCAAGACTACCTTGACGAAGATGCTCGCGGAGCATTACGGCTGGACCCCGAAGTACGAGTCCGTGACGTTCAACCCTTACCTCGAAGACTACTACAAGGACATACGGCGATGGTCATACAATCTTGAGACCTACTTCCTTGCACAGCGATTCAAGGACGTTCTGGAGATCGCCTCCTCCAAGGAGGTCATCGTCCAGGACAGGACGATACTCGAGGGCGTGTACATCTTCGTCGCCAACAACCTTGAGATGGGGAACCTCTCCGATAGGGACTACGACACCTACATGCAGCTTTTCCGTCTGATGATGTCGATGGTGCGCCCGCCCGACCTGCTGATATACCTCAGGTGCTCCGTGCCGCATCTTGTTTCTCAGATACAGAAGAGGGGGCGCGACTACGAGCAGACGATGAGTCTGGATTATCTCGGCCGGCTCAATGACAAGTACGAGAAGTGGATCGCCGGCTACGACGGCAACCTCCTGGTCATCGATGCGGACAGCCTCGACTTCGCGGGCCGCGCCGAGGATTTCGAGGCCGTGACGGACAAGATTGACTCCCGTCTCTATGGTCTCTTCAAATAATTGCTTAACTTTGCGTTTTATAGGTCAGGACACTATGCACATCGCGATAGCAGGAAATATAGGCAGCGGCAAGACGACGCTCACGAAGATGCTTGCCGCACATTATGGTTGGACTCCGAAGTACGAGTCAGTCGATTTCAATCCGTATCTTGCGGATTTCTACGAAGATATGGCCAGATGGTCGTTCAATCTCCAGATTTACTTCCTCAACAAGCGTTTCAAGGACGTGGTCGAGATTGCCAAGGGCGACGCGGTCATCGTGCAGGATCGCACCATCTACGAGGATGCGCGGATTTTCGCCCCGAATCTTCACGACATGGGGCTTATGAGCACCCGTGACTTCGAAAACTATTCCGACCTCTTCGACCTCATGATGTCCCTCGTGGGGACTCCGGATCTTCTCATCTACCTCAGGTCTTCCGTGCCGACGCTGATTTCCAAGATACAGAAGCGGGGGCGCGATTACGAGAAGAGCATCCGCATCGACTATCTGACCGGGCTCAACGACAAATATGAAAGCTGGATCAAGGACTACAAGGGCAAGCTCCTGGTGATCGATGCCGACAACGTCGATTTCGCCAATCGTGCCGAAGACTTCGACAAGGTCACCGATATGATAGACGCCAGGCTCTACGGCCTGTTCTCCCAGTCCAACGGATAAATCAAAAAGAAAATATGGCAGCAGAAAACAAAAGACCGACGATCATCGATTTCGTCAATACCTATGCCGCCAAGTATGCGGATTCCACTTTCCTCCGCGAAAAAGTGAGCGACGTCTGGACGGAGACTTCCTTCTCCGCCACCCGTGAGCGCGGCCGCCGTCTTGCGGCAGGATTCATGGCTTTGGGCCTGAACAAGGGAGACAAGGTCGCGTTGATTTCCGAGGGTCGCAACGAGTGGATTTTCTGCGAGTTGGGAATTCTTCACGCGGGTGCCGTCAACGTCCCGCTCTCCTTCAAGCTGGAGTCCGACCAGGATCTGCTCTTCCGCATCAACCACTCCGACGCGCGCTTCGTGATCGCCTCCGAGAGCCAGATCGGCAAGGTCCGCAGGGTCATCGGAAGGTGCCCCGCCATCGAGAAGGTGATAGTGATAGACGAGATTGAGCTGCAAGACAATGAGATGCACCTCAAGGACATCTACGCCTCCGGGGATGAATTTCTCAAAACGCGCAGCGCCGAGCTTGAGGAGCGCATCGCCTCCGTCGGGCCGGACGATTATGCCAACATCAGCTATACTTCCGGGACCACCGCCGACCCGAAAGGCATCCTGCTCACTCACCGCAACTACACCGCCAACGTGGAGCAGTGCCGCTCCGTGGTGAAGATAGAGGAGGGCTGGACGATGCTCATCATCCTGCCTCTCGACCACTGCTTCGCACACGTGGCCGGATTCTACGTCATGATGAGCTACGGCGGCAGCATAGCCACCGTGCCGGGCGGCAAGAACGCCGTCACGATGCTCAAGAACATACCTATAGCCATCAAGGAAGTCCGTCCTCAGGTGATGCTCTCGGTTCCGGCTCTTTCCAGGAGCTTCCGCAAGGGCTTCGAGGCGGCCATCAAGAAAAGCGGTCCGACGGCCGAGAAGCTCTACGAGTTCGGGCTCAAGAACGCCATAGCATACAACCGCGAATACTACAACGCCGGCAAGCCTTGCTGGAAGCTCTGGTGGCGCAAGCCTATAAAGGCCCTTATCGACAGGCTGGTCTTCTCCAAGATACGCGAAGGCTTCGGGGGGAGGCTCAAGTTCTTCGTCGGCGGCGGAGCCTTACTTGACATTGAGCTTCAGCGCTATTTCTGCGCTGTCGGGATGCCTATTTTCCAGGGTTACGGCCTCTCCGAGGCGACGCCTGTCATCTGCGCCAATTCCGCGGGCCATGCCCGCTTCGGCTCTTCGGGGCGCATCGTCGAGCCTCTGGATCTGAAGATATGCGACGAGGACGGGAAGTCCCTTCCTCTCGGGGAGACCGGAGAGATTGTCATCCGTGGCGAGAACGTGATGGCCGGATACTGGAAGAATCCGGAGTCCACCGCCAATACGATCGTGGACGGCTGGCTGCATACGGGCGACCGCGGCTATCTCTGCAAGGAGGATCCGCGTTTCCTCTACGTCACGGGCCGCTTCAAGAGCCTGCTCATTTCGTCCGATGGGGAGAAGTACTCTCCCGAAGGGTTCGAGGACAGCCTTGCCGACGGTTCCAAGTACATAGAATCTTCCGTGCTCTACAACAACCAGAGCCCATACACCGTCGTGATAGTCGTGCCGAACAAGCCCGCTCTCGCCGATGCCGTGCAGAAGCAGGGGCTTGATGCCCAGAGTCTTGAGGGGAGGAAGGCCCAGCTCCGGATACTTCAGGGAGAAGTGGATTCTTATCGCGCCGGAGGCCGCCACGCCGGACTCTTCCCGGAGAAATGGCTCCCTGCCGCCATCATAGTCGCCGACACTCCTTTCACCGAGCAGAACGGCATGCTCAACACCACGGCCAAGATGGTCCGCGGCAAGGTTGAGAAATTCTACGCTTCCCGCATCGAGTACGCGATGACCCCGGAGGGCAAGCAGCTGATGAACGAGAAGAACCTCAAGTCGCTCGAATAACACTAAAACGCACACATATATGGAGAAGAAAAAGAACATGGTGGCCATAGTGACGATGTGCTTCATCTTCGCGATGATATCGTTCGTCACGAATATGGCGGCGCCTTTCGGCAACATCTGGAAGCACAGCTATTCCTGGGCCGGAATGATGGGTAACATGATGAACTTCGCGGCATACCTCTTCATGGGTATTCCTGCGGGCAGGATGCTTGTCAAGGTGGGATACAAGAAGACTACGCTTGCCGCTCTCGCCGTCGGATTCTTCGGAATCGTCATCCAGTGGCTCTCCAGTCTTCCCTTCAGCGGCGGCGCGGCCATCTACGTCTATCTTCTCGGCGCGTTCGTCTGCGGCTTCTGCGTATGTATGCTCAACACCGTCGTCAATCCGATGCTCAACATCCTCGGCGGCGGCGGCAACAGGGGCAACCAGTATATCCAGATCGGCGGGACTCTCAACTCCCTCACCGGCACGCTCACCCCGCTGCTTGTGGGCGTGCTTATCGGGACTGTGACAAGCGAGACCAGGATGAGCGACGTGACTCCGCTGCTCTTCATCGC
>CAVGYS010000003.1:5096-8810 GCA_963633505.1 Oscillibacter sp. MSJ-31 | reverse complement strand
GATCGGCACCGTGACGAGCGAGACCAAGATGGGCGACGTCGCGCCTCTGCTCTTCATCGCGATGGCCGTGTTCGCAATAGCTTTCGTCATCATATCTTTTGTCAACATACCCGAGCCTGCCGCCGAGAGGAAGAGCGTCAAGTTCGAGCACAGCGCATGGAAGTTCCGTCACTGCGTGCTCGGCATAGTGGCCATATTCTTCTACGTGGGCATAGAGATAGGCATTCCGGCCCAGCTCAATTTCTACCTTTCCGACGCTTCCGACAAGGGGGCGGGCATCCTTCTCAACGGTGCCGCAATCGGGGGTGCGATCGCTGCGGTCTATTGGCTGCTGATGATGGTGGGCCGCGCGTGCAGCTCCGCCATTTCCGGCAAGATAAGCACCCGCACCCAGATCATCGCCGTGAGCTCGGTGGCTATCGTCTTGATACTCGTGGCCATATTCATCCCGAAGACGGTCACGGTCTCCATGCCGGGATATAGCGCGGATGGCGGATTCGAGATGTTCAGAGTGCCGGCGAGCGCGCTGTTTCTCGTGCTCTGCGGTCTCTGCACTTCGGTGATGTGGGGCGGCATATTCAACCTCTCCACCGAGGGCCTCGGCAAATACACCGAACAGGCTTCCGGCATCTTCATGATGATGGTGGTCGGCGGCGGTATAATGCCTCTGATTCAGGACGTTCTCGCGAAGAATCTCGGATATATGGCCAGCTACTGGCTCGTGATAGCGATGCTCTGCTACATCCTCTATTATGCCCTCGTCGGGTGCAAGAACGTGAATAGGGACATCCCGGTATAATCTATGCTTATGGACAAACAATACGTAGTGGGAGTGGATGTCGGCGGGCAGACTTCCAAGATCGGGGTGGTCAACGCCCGTGGCGAGGTGCTCGCGCAGTCGGTCATGCGCACGGACGTGTTCGCCGATGATGCGGACGCGTATCTTAGGGCCCTCGCGGAGGCCATCAAGGCCTGCGTCAAGGAATGTGGCAAGGACGGGGAGATACGGGGTGTCGGAGTGGGCGCTCCGAACGCCAATTACTATACGGGGCAGATAGCCTACGCCCCGAACATCGAGTGGGCTTCCAACCGCGTGGTGGAGTTCGCCAAGGGGCTCGGCGGCTACCTTGGAGGAATTCCGGTGTCGCTCACCAATGATGCCAACGCCGCCGCCGTGGGCGAGATGACCTACGGTGTGGCGCGGGGGATGAAGGATTTCATCATGATAACTCTCGGCACCGGGGTGGGCAGCGGCATAGTGATTGACGGCAAGGTCGTCTATGGACACGACGGCAACGCCGGGGAGCTCGGACACGTCAACATCGTCCGTCACAACGGGCGCCTCTGCGGCTGCGGCAAGACGGGCTGCCTTGAGACCTACTGCTCCGCAATCGGAGTGGCCCGCACGGCGCGGGAGTGGCTGGACGCGAGCGATGAACAGTCCCTGCTGCGTGAGGTTGACAACATCAGCTCCAAGAGCATCTATGATGCGGCGCGGGAGGGGGACTCTCTCGCCAAAAGAGTGTTTGACTATACCGGCCGCCTGCTCGGACGCAGTTTCGCCGACTTCGTGGCGTTCAGTTCTCCGGAGGCCATAGTGCTCTTCGGCGGTCTGGCGAGGGCGAAGGAATTCCTTTACGAGCCGATGCTGTCGGCGATGAACGACAACCTGATGACTCAATGGAAGGGCAAGGTGAAGATAATGTTCTCCCTCCTCAAGGAATCGGACGCGGCCATACTCGGCGCTTCCGCCCTGGCTTGGGAATTGTGATGAGAGTTTAAGTTTTTAGTGTTTTTTATAATGGAAATGTACAAAATTTTTGCCGCCCTCATGCTGGGTGGCGCTGTCGTGGCCTGCAGCGGATCTGCACCGGCTGCAAAAGGCGAGGACGGGGTGCCTGCCGTCAAGACGGCCAAGGATTATCTTCCGTCCAGGGCTCAGAAGGATTCCGTGAGCTATCTTCTTGGAATCAACTTCGGAAGTTTCATGAAGAATTACAATTTCGGTGACGACTTGAACTATCGTGCAATCGTCGCGGGAATAAAAGATTATATGAAGTCTGAAGGAAGCCCTTACGATGAGGATTTCACCAAGCAGTTCAAGTATGATCCGAATTCGATGAACGACGTGTTCAACGCATATCTTGGGGACAGGGCCCAGTATCTCTCCCTTGTCAACAAGGAGAAGGAGGAGAAGTGGTTCGCGAAAAATGCCCAGAAGGCTGGAGTGCAGCAGACTGAGTCAGGCCTTCAGTATGAAATCATCGAGGCCGGCAGCGACGTTAGGCCTGTCGAGGCCGACACCGTGTGGGTTCACTACAAGGGGACTCTCACCGACGGCACCGTGTTCGACGAGGTGGCCGAGGACGTTGAGCCTATCAGTTTCCCTCTCTCCGGCGTGGTTGCCGGCTGGCGTGAAGGCCTTCAGCTCATAGGCGAGGGTGGACACGTCAAGCTTTATATCCCTTCCGCACTCGGATATGGCGAGCGTGGAGCCGGCGCCATCCCTCCTTACTCCACGATTGTCTTCGACGTCAAGCTTGACAAGGTCGGCAAGGCCGCAGCAGCAGAGACGAGCGAAAAATAAGATTGAAGTTCAACAAAAAAGAAGAGGGGGCTTTCTCAAGCCTCCTCTTCGTCGTATATGATCTCTTCCTCATCCTTGTCTTCTTCCTCCTCATCATCTTCTTCGTCATCTTCATCATCGTCGTCCTCGTCGTCATCGGGAGATTCTCCGGGAAGCTTGCGTCTTTCGGCCGGAAGGTCCTCAAAGGCCACGTAGCCGTTGTCGAACTCCTGCGGAACCGGGCCTTTGGAGTCGATTAGAGTAGGAATCAAGACCTTGGCCTGCGGTTCTTCGCCTTCAAGGGTGATCGTGACACTCTTCCTGGCCTGGATGTCATAGAAATAGACGAAGCTCCTCACTCCCGCCTTGATCGTGTCTGCGATGGTCACGGCGTCGACTGCCCCGTAGCCGATGTCCACCAGGGCATATCTGGCCACCACCTGCCCTTCTTCGTCCAACGCCTTGAAGAGGATGGGCTGGTCGCGCGGAAACTCCAGAGCGGAGCGCAACTGCTTGTGAAAAGTGTAGAGGGAGTTCTCGCCGTTGACCAGATACACCCGGTAAAAGCCCTTGATCCCCTGCAGGGTGATTCTATATTTGTAAACCATATTGCGAAGATACTAAATAATCGCTAAATTTGGTTTGTCGTGTCGGCAAATGATACATACAAGAGCATAGCGGAGCCGTCCCGGGGCTTGTTCCGGGACAACGGCAGCCGTTTTCTCGCCTTCGCCTTCCCCGTGGAGAGCGAGGAGCAGGTCAAGCGGGAGGTCGCAGCCCTCAAGAAGGAATATCACGACGCGCGGCATCATTGCTACGCCTACCGCATCGGCAAGGACGGGCGGCAGTGGCGGGCAAATGACGACGGAGAGCCGTCCGGTTCGGCCGGGAGGCCCATTCTGGGGCAGATAGATTCCGTCGGGCTCAGTGACGTGCTGGTCGTGGTGGTGAGGTATTTCGGCGGCATCAAGCTGGGCATCCCGGGACTCATCAGGGCCTATAGGACGTCAGCCTCGGAGGCTCTCGCCGCAGCCCCCGTCAGGGAGAAGATCGCCGGCGAGTGGAGGTGTCTCAAATTCGCCTACGCCGCCCTTCCGTCCGTGATGAAGATGGTCAAGGACCTGGAATTCCCGCAGCGGAACCAGTCC
>CAVGYS010000003.1:0-5086 GCA_963633505.1 Oscillibacter sp. MSJ-31 | reverse complement strand
GCCGAAGTCTGCTCGATGGAGGTTTTCGTCCGCTCCGCTCTTATGCCGGACTATTGCGAAAGATTAAAAAAAATGGATATCTTTGATGAACATTAAAAACTAATATCGCTATGGGAAAATTACATATTTTCAACGCCGGGCCTTGCCTGCTCCCGCAGGTGGCCATTGACAACGCCATCGAAGCCCTCAAGGATTTCAAGGGCACCGGGGTCTCCCTGATTTCCATCTCCCACCGCACCAAGGGCTGGGAGGAGACGATGGATGAATGCCGGTCTCTGTGGAAGGAAATTCTCAACATCCCCGACACCCACGAGGTCGTCTTCCTTGGCGGCGGCGCCAGCATGGAGTTCCTCTACGTGGCGATGAACTATCTCGAGCACAAGGCCGGGTATCTTGATACCGGAGTGTGGGCGCACAAGGCCCTCAAGGAGGCGCAGGGTCTCGGAAACGCAGTGGCGGTGGCCTGCTCCGCCGACAAGAATTACTCTTACGTCCCGAAGGGATATGAAATCCCGACGGATCTGGATTATTTCCATATCACCACTAACAACACGATTTACGGTACGGAGATCCGCGAGGACATCGACTGCCCCGTCCCTCTCATCGCCGACATGTCCTCCGACATCCTCACCCGCAGGGTGGACGTGAGCAAATACGCCCTCATCTACGGCGGAGCCCAGAAAAATGCCGGTCCTGCCGGCGTAGCCTTCGCCATCATCCGCAAGGACTCCCTGGGGAAGGTCAGCCGGTACATCCCTACGATGCTTGATTATCGCGTCCACATCGACAAGAAGTCGATGTTCAACACGCCTCCGGTATTCTCGATTTTCGTGATGAACGAGACTCTCAAGTGGCTCAAGAGCGTCGGCGGCATCGACGCCATCCACGGGCTTGACGTCAAGAAGGCGGAGACTCTCTACGCCGAGATTGACCGCAACGCGCTCTTCACCGGCACCGCAGCCAAGGAGGACCGCTCGATAATGAACGTCTGCTTCGTGATGGCTCCGGGCTACGAGTCTCTCCAGGACGAGTTCCTCGAGTTCTCCAAGGCTCACGACATAGTGGGCATAAAGGGCCACCGCTCCGTGGGAGGGTTCCGCGCGTCCATCTACAACGCCTGCACCCTTGAGGATGTCGAGGCTCTGACCTCTTGCATGAAGGAATTTGAAACTCTGCACAAATAGCCATGAAAGTTCTCCTTGCCACTCAGAAGCCTTTTGCCGCAGCAGCTGTGGCGGGCATCAGACAGATAGTCGAAGAGGCCGGCTATGAACTTGCCGTGCTTGAGAAATATGCTGAACAGCAGGAACTTATCGCCGCTGTCGGCGATGCGGATGCTCTGATCGTGCGCTCCGATAGGGTGAGCGCCGAAGTGATCGGAGCCGCGCCGAGGCTCAAGATCGTGGTCCGTGCCGGAGCCGGCTATGACAATCTTGACCTTGCCGCCTGCACGGCGGCGGGCGTCGTGGCGATGAACACTCCTGGGCAGAATTCCAACGCCGTGGCGGAGCTTGCGCTCGCCATGATGATTTTCATGGCGCGCTGCCAGTTCACTCCCTCCACCGGCTCCGAGATAATGGGCAAGACTCTCGGCATCCAGGCCTTCGGCAACGTCGGCAGGCTCGTGGCCGCCAAGGGGGCCTCGCTCGGGATGAAGGTCAAGGCTCTGGACCCGTTCCTTTCGGCCGAGCAGATAGCCGCCGGAGGCGCCGAGCCGGTGGGTAGTCTCGAGGAGCTTTATGCCGGCTGCGACTATGTCAGCGTGCATATCCCCGCCACGCCTCAGACCGTGGGCTCCATCGGGTATGAGCTCATCAGCCGCATGCCTAAGGGCGCGACGCTTGTCAATACCGCCCGCAAGGAGGTCATCGACGAAGCCGGGCTGGAGAAGGCTCTTGAGGAGCGTACGGATCTCAAATACGTCACCGACGTGGCTCCGGACAATCTCGAATCCCTCAAGGAGAAGTTCGGCCTGCGCGTCTTCGCCACTCCTAAGAAGATGGGCGCCCAGACTTCCGAGGCCAACGTCAACGCCGGACTCGCCGCCGCAAGGCAGATCGTCTCCTTCTTCAAGGACGGAGTCCGCAAGTTTCAGCTGAACAAATAAGCCTATGGTACGCGTCAAACCTTTCGCGGCATTGCGTCCGCCAAAAGAGATCGTCACCCAGGTGGCGGCTCCGCCTTATGACGTGCTGAACTCGCAGGAAGCCTTCAAGATGGCCGGGGAGAAGTCCTTGCTCCACATCACCAAGCCGGAGATAGATTTCGACCCCATCCTGCCGGATCACGACCCTCGCGTCTATGACGAGGCGGTCAGGAACTTCCGCAAGTGGCGGGAGAAGGGCTGGCTCGTAAGAGATTCCAAGCCTTGCTACTACGTCTATGCGCAGACGATGGACGGGCGCACCCAGTACGGGCTGGTGCTTTGCGCCCATACGGACGACTACAGCTCCGGAGTCATCAAGAAGCACGAACTGACCCGCAAGGACAAGGAAGACGACAGGATGGTGCACGTGCGCATCCAGAACGCCAACATAGAGCCGGTGTTCTTCTCCTACAAGGACAACGCGGAGCTCTCCGCCATAGTAGGGAAGGCCGTGGAAGCTCCGTCGGAGTACAAGTTCACCGATGAGAACGGCTTCGGGCACGAGTTCTGGGTGATCGACGATGATGCGCTCATCTCTCGCATTACGGAGATATTCTCAAAGGAGATAGATGCGTTCTACGTGGCCGACGGACATCACCGCACGGCTGCGGCGGCCCGCGTGGGAGCGGAGAAGAGGGCGCAGAATCCGCACCATACCGGCGACGAGGAGTACAACTTCTTCATGGCCGTGTGCTTCCCGGAAAGCCAGCTCAGGATAATAGACTACAACCGTGTGGTCAGAGACCTGAACGGGATGAGCGCGGAGGAGTTCCTGCGCAGGCTCTCCGAGGATTTCGAGGTGGAGAACAAGGGGCCGCGGACATATCATCCTTGCGGGCTTCACAACTTCTCCATGTATCTTGGCGGAGCGTGGTATTCGCTTACCGCGAAGCCGGGACGCTATGATGACTCCGACCCTATCGGGGTTCTGGATGTAACGGTACTATCGAGTCTGGTGCTTGACAAATTGCTTGGCATCAAGGATTTGCGTACAGACAAGAGGATAGATTTCGTGGGTGGAATCAGAGGACTTGAAGAGTTGGAGCGCAGGGTTGACAGCGGCGAGATGAAGGTCGCGTTCGCCCTGTATCCGGTCTCCATGCGGCAGTTGATCAACATTGCCGACAGCGGGAAAATCATGCCTCCGAAGACCACGTGGTTCGAGCCGAAACTCCGTTCCGGACTCGCCATACACACTTTGGATTGATTTTCTATGAAAGCGGATTCAGCGCAGATTCACAAGACTCTCAAGGAGTTTTTCGGTTACGATTCTTTCAAGGGTGACCAGGAGAAGATTATCTGTCATCTCATTGACGGAGGTGATGCATTCGTGCTCATGCCTACCGGAGGGGGGAAGTCTCTCTGTTATCAGCTTCCGGCCATTCTGATGGACGGTACGGCTATCGTGATATCTCCGTTGATTGCGCTGATGAAAAACCAGGTCGATTTGCTGCGCGGCTTCGACGCGGGGTCGGAGAGTATCGCGCATTTCCTGAATTCTTCCCTCTCCCGCCAGCAGATGGACACCGTCCGTAGCGATCTGCTCTCCGGGAGGACGAGGCTGCTCTACGTGGCTCCGGAATCTCTCAACAAGGAGGAGAACGTGGCGCTGCTGCGCGAGGTGAAGATTTCGTTCTACGCGGTGGACGAGGTGCACTGTATCTCGGAATGGGGGCACGATTTCCGTCCCGAGTACAGGCGCATCCGTTCCCTCGTGGATCAGATAGGCCGCAGGCCGATCATCGCGCTTACCGCCACGGCCACCCCTAAGGTGCAGAGCGACATCCTCAAGAACCTCGGGATTCCGGACGCAGTCGTGTTCAAGTCTTCGTTCAACAGGCCGAATCTCTACTATGAGGTGCGGGACAAGGTCGAGCCGGAAAAGGACATCATCAAGTACATCCGCCAGCATCCCGGCAAGTCGGGAATCATATATTGTCTGAGCCGCAAGAAGGTCGAGGAACTCGCCGCCCAGCTCAACATCAACGGAATCAAGGCCTTGCCGTATCATGCCGGGCTCGATGCCAAGACCCGGGCCGAGAATCAGGACCGCTTCCTCATGGAGGACGTGGACGTGATAGTGGCCACGATAGCCTTCGGAATGGGGATAGACAAGCCCGACGTCCGCTTCGTGATTCACTACGATATCCCCAAGAGCATAGAGAGCTACTATCAGGAGACCGGCCGTGCCGGACGCGACGGACAGGAGGGGAACTGCATAGCCTACTACAGCTACAAGGACGTGCAGAAACTCGAGAAGTTCATGCAGGGAAAGCCCGTGTCGGAGCAGGAGATAAACCGTCAGCTGCTCTCCGAGGTGGTCGCTTACGCCGAATCCGGCCAGTGCCGCAGGAAGCTGCTGCTCAACTATTTCGGCGAGGAATACGGGCAGGATGGCTGCGGCTGCTGTGACAATTGTCTGCATCCGAAGCCGACCTTCGACGGCCGCGCCGAGATGAAGCTTGTCATAGACCTCATCGAGTCTCTTCCGGAGAGGTTCAAGTTCGACCATATCGCCAACATACTCGCCGGAGTGTCCAACGCGCTCATCAAGTCCTACAAGCACGACGAGCTCAAGTTCTTCGGGGCCGGAGCGGAGCATTCCGATAAATTCTGGCGCGCCGTGATTCATCAGGGGCTGATTGCGCGGCTGCTCGGCAAGGAGATAGAGAGCTACGGGCTGATCTTCGTCACGGATCTCGGGCGGGAGTTCGCAAGGAACCCTTGGAAAATCGAGCTGGTCGAGGACAGAGTCTTCTCGGACGGCAACGAATCCGACGAAGATGACGATGACGACCCGGACTCCTCTTCAGCGTCGGCGCGCTCGGGAGGCGGAGGAGACCCCGTGCTGCTTTCGATGCTCAAGGACCTTCGCAAGGACCTTTCGCGCAGGCTCAAGCTTCAGCCGTGGATCATCTTCGGAGACCCTTCTCTGGAGGA
>CAVGYS010000002.1:22064-25008 GCA_963633505.1 Oscillibacter sp. MSJ-31 | reverse complement strand
CCGCCATGCAGAACCCTGGATATTAGTCTTATATCTTAACCTTTCTCAAGGAGACGGCCGCAATTGGCCGTCTCCTTTTTTGTTATCCACAAATTTTTCCCCGGGAAATGCCGAAATTCTCAGTTTTTGCAAATCCCCCGAAAAAGGAGTAACTTCGCAGGATTTGCAAATAAAAACACCACAATACAAACAATCAAATGAGAAAACGCCTATTGACACTTTTGCTGCTGGCACTGCCTCTGGCCGCGTCAGCCAAAGACGTTTCCGGACTCGATGAAAAACAGTTCACGAAGTTCTGGAAAGTCGAATCGGAATCTCCCGACTACAAGGTCAGCTTCAAGGACGGGGAGTGCGAGATAGTCGCCCCCAAGGGCCTGACCCTCTGGTACAAGGAGAAGATGAAAGGGGACGTCGTCATCGAGTACGACGCCATCGTCTATAACGAAAAGGAGGGAGACCGCCTCAGCGACCTCAACTGCTTCTGGATGGCCACCGACCCTATGGCCAAGGACGTCTTCAAGCGCAGCGCCGAGCGCAACGGAGTGTTCGCCAACTGCGCCCAGATGAAGCTCTATTACGTAGGGTTCGGAGGCAACGGCAACACCACGACCCGTTTCCGCCGCTACACCGGAGAGCCTGACCCGGCCATCATCAAGGAATACACCGACCCGGGCCACCTGCTCGAAGCCAACCGCTGGTACCATATCAAGCTGGTGAACGTCAAGGGCAGAGTGCAGTACTGGATGGACGGCAAGCTCCTTTTCGACTACAACGACGCCGACCCATATACGGAAGGCTGGTTCGGATTCCGCACCACCCTCTCCCGCACCGCCATCAAGAATTTCACCTATACCAAGATAGTCGAGCAGCCGTTCAGCGAGGCTCCGCTCCACTGGATCGGGAACACTCCGAAACTTGACCGCGCGGTCAGCTTCGGAGTACCGTTCAAACAGGGAGAAGTGACCGCCAAGACTGCGCTCCAGCTCCAGAGTGCCGACGGCAGCGCCATCACGAGCGACCAGTGGACGCTCGCCAAGTGGCCGGACGGCTCAATCAAGTGGCTCGGAGTCGCGGCCGTAGTTCCGGGTAACACCGACAACGCCAAGCTCGTCAAGGTCAAAAAGGCCGAAGTCTCCGAGGGAAAGCTGATTTCCGAAGACGCGGACAGCTACGTCGTCAACACCGGCAAGGTGAAGGCCATCGTCCCGAAGAGCGGAAGCAATATTCTGGAAGCCCTCTGGATCGGGGACTCCAAAGTGGGAGGAGCAGCCGACCTCATCGCCACGGAGGGAGGACGCAGCTACGTGAGCAAAATCAACAAGACCACCCTTGAGCAGAACGGCTCGGTGCGCGGCACCATCAAGATCGAGGGCGTGCACTACGGCGAGCAGAACGGCCGCGAATGGCTGCCTTTCGTCGTCAGGATGTACTTCTTCAAGGATTCGGACCAGATAAGGCTCGTACACAGCTTCATCTTCGACGGGGACCAGGACAAGGACTTCATCTCTTCGCTCGGACTCCGTTTCAGGGTTCCGATGCGCGAGCAGGCATACAACCGCCACATAGCGTTCGCCACCGACGAGGGCGAGGTGTGGACGGAGTCAGTGCAGCCGCTCCACGGCAGACGCGTGCTCTCCGACCCTGTACAGAAAAAGCCGGCAGGCCCGCAGGCCGCACCGCAGGGAGCACCTGCAGCAGCCCCACAGGGAATGCCGCGCAAGCAGAAAGACTATCAGGAAGACCAGGAGAAGGGACTCCGCGTTCCGGAGCCTGACTACTTCGACCAGAAGGGCCAGTTCCTCATCAAGAACTGGGCTAAGTGGGATTCTTTCCGCCTGAGCCAGCTGACCGACAACTCATGGTCAATCCGCAAGAAGACGGAGGATGACCGTCCTTGGATAGGCACGCTCACCGGGGAAAGGGCCGCCGGCTATGCCTTTGCCGGGGATGTCAGCGGAGGACTCGGAGTTTCGCTCAAGTACTTCTGGCAGCTCTATCCTTCCACCATAGAGATCAACGGGGCCCGCAGCGACGAGGCCACGATCAACGTATGGCTCTGGAGCCCTGAATCCGAACCGATGAACCTCCGTCACTACGACAGCGTAGCGCACGATCTCGAGGCCAGCTACGAAGACGTGCAGGAGGGGATGAGCACCCCATACGGCATCGCCAAGACCAACACCCTCATCCTCGTGCCTCAGGCCGCCTTCCCGGGCCGTGAGGGCATACTCGCCACGGCCGAGCTTCTTGAAGAGGACAGCCAGATGCTCCCTACCCCGAAGTACCTGCACGACAGCCGCGCGTTCGGCATCTGGTCCCTCCCGGACAGGAGCAATGAGCAGAGGACGGCGGTGGAGAACAGGCTCGACGAGATCATCAGCGTTTACCAGAAGAACGTGGAGGAGTTCAAGTGGTACGGCTTCTGGAACTTCGGCGACTTCATGCATTCCATGGACGATGTTCGCGGAGTATGGAACTACGACATCGGAGGCTTCGCCTGGGACAACACCGAGCTCGCCTCCAACATGTGGCTCTGGTACATGTTCCTGCGCAGCGGACGCGAGGACATCTGGGACATGGCAGTGGCGATGAGCCGCCACACCACCGAGGTGGACGTTTACCACATCGGGCCTTACGCGGGCCTGGGCAGCCGTCACAACGTCTCCCACTGGGGATGCGGCGCCAAGGAGGCCCGAATCGGCCAGGCGGCATGGAACCGTTTCCTCTACTACCTCACCACGGACGAGCGCTCCGGAGACCTGATGGACGAGTCCAAGGATTCCGAGCAGCTGCTCTACAAGATTGACCCGATGCGTCTTGCAGCTCCGCGCAGCGAGACTCCTTGCACGGCACCGGCCCGTCTGCGCATCGGCCCGGACTGGCTCGGATATGCCGGCAACTGGATGACCCGCTGGGAAAGGACCGGAGAGAAGCACTACCGCGA
>CAVGYS010000002.1:20234-21988 GCA_963633505.1 Oscillibacter sp. MSJ-31 | reverse complement strand
CTACTACGATATGATCATCGCCGGAATGAAGAGCATCGCCACCCTGCCTAACGGACTCCTCACGGGCAAGGTCAAGGTTCTCGGCTTCGACCCGGCCACTGGCGTTCTCAGCTGGGAGGGAGACCCGAACTCAATCGGAACCAACCACCTGATGACGATCATGGGAGGGTCCGAGATCATGACCGAAATGCAAGACATGATCAACGTGCCGGAGTTCAACGCCGCCTGGCTCGACCACGCGAGACGCTACCACACCATGGCCGGATTCCGCGTTTCGAGGCTCAACGCCTACGCTGCGTGGAAAGACCACGATGCTGATTTTGCCCGCAAGACATGGGAAGGGCTGCTGCGCGGCATCGACGAGCCGTACCACCCGAACACCAACGGGGCGGCCACATGGAGCCTCGACGCCATCTACTGCCTTGAGGTGATTCCGCTCTAATTGACCCCGAAATTCGGGCTCAAAGCGCGATTTTTATAGCAGAGGTATTGATTTCTTCACGGAAATCGATACCTTTGCTTTGTTAATAACACGGCTAACGCCATTGTTTAACCAAAACCTAGTATTAATGAAATTGTTTTTTAACCAAGGCGCGAGAGCCCTGACGGCTTTAATCGTCTCTCTGGTTCTTTCTGGGACGGGAGCTTTCGCGCAAAACACCATTACCAGCAAGGGTAAGGTGGTTGACGCCGGAGGACAACCCGTGATCGGCGCCTACGTGCTCGAAGAGGGCAACCGGACCAACGGTTCCGCAACGGACCTCGACGGAGCATTCTCCATCAACGTACCGTCCAACGCAACTCTGGAGGTATCCTTGATAGGCTATGTCACCAAGTACGTGACGGCCGGAGAGAATCTCACCATCACCCTCGAAGAGGACAAGATGCTTCTCGAAGAAGCGGTTGCAATCGGATACGGTTCAGTCAAGAAGAGCAACTTGACCTCGGCCGTCGCCTCAATGGACAGCAAGTCTATCGCAGACCGCACGATGGCCCGCGCAGAGCAGGCGCTCCAGGGACAGCTTGCAGGTGTCAGCGTGCAGATTACCAGTGCCGAGCCGGGTGCAGACCCTCAGATTCGTGTGCGCGGTGCCGCATCCATCAGTGCAGGCAACAACCCCCTCTTCGTAATCGACGGCATCCCGCAGGACTCCATGACCGGCATCAACCCTAACGATATCGCCAACATCGAGGTTCTCAAGGACGCGGCTTCCGCCGCCATCTACGGTTCCCGAGGCTCCAACGGCGTGGTCATCGTCACCACCAAGAACGGTCAGAAAGGCAAGCCGAAGGTGAGCTTCAACTTCAACAGCGGTGTCGCCACCCTCGAGAAGAAGATGGACGTGATGAGCGCCACCGAGTGGATGGAATTCGCGGTACGCTGCATGGACGCCCAGTACCTCAAGATGTATCCGTCCGGCAAGATTTCCGATGACAACGCCACCCGTATCGCCAACCTCCACCTCAGCGGCCCGCAGAGGACCGGTGGCAGCGCGGTCAATTTCGACGACCGCTGGTTCAAATACCTCAGCAAGGACATGCAGGCTTCGCACACCTACTATGACGACGGAAGCGAGCTCAGCCTTCTCGACTGGCAGGACTACGCCTACAGCCCGGCCCTCCAGCAGAACTACAACGTGAGCGTTTCCGGCGCAAGTGACGCCACCAAGTACATGTTCTCTCTCGGATACCTCGATCAGGACGGTCTTTCCCCTGCATCCAACTACAAGAGAATCAACCTCCGCACCAATATC
>CAVGYS010000002.1:0-20141 GCA_963633505.1 Oscillibacter sp. MSJ-31 | reverse complement strand
ATCGAGAGCAAGATCAACGACTACATCAAGGCTGGCATCAACCTCGCCCCGTCGTTCATCATCAACACCGGTGCAGGTCAGGGCAACGGTAAGGACACCCGCGCCCACCACGTCCTCACCTCTCCTCCGGTTTCCGACACTGGAGTAGGCTACGACACGCAGTACTATCCGAACGTGACCTACCTCTGGGGAGGCAGCGGAATGCGTCCGAAGAAATACTATGAGGAGACCGCTTCCCACAACAACACCATGCGCCTGCAGGCCAGCTCATTCCTGCGCGTCAATCCTTTCGACGGTTTCCAGGTCGAGGCTTCAGCTTCCGCGACTTATGTCAACAGCAACACCAATACCTTCACCGCCAACACGATGACCAACCAGAACTGGAATCAGGCGGAAGGTGCGAAGTCGTCAGCAAGCCACAGTACCGACTACAAGATCAACACTCTGCTACAGGTGGTCGCGAACTACGACAAGACCTTCGGCAAGCACAACATCTCCGCGATGCTCGGTGCTTCTTCCGAATTGGGCAACATAGGCTACGGCACCAGCCAGTCCTATACCAATATGCCTAACGACGTGATCACCGGAACCTTCGTCGGAAGCAGCTCCACCACCACCCCTACGGTCAAAGCCTCCAACGTGACCGAGAAGACCAACACCAAGCTTCTCTCCGCATTCGGACGCGTGTCATACAACTATGGCGACCGCTATATGGTATCCGCTTCTCTTCGTCGTGACGGTTACTCCCGCTTCGGAGCCAGCAACAAGTGGGGATGGTTCCCTTCAGTATCAGCAGGTTGGAACATCGCCAACGAGGAATTCTTCAAGAACATCGAACTCGGCTGGTGGAACACCCTCAAGCTTCGCGCAAGCTACGGACAGACCGGAAACTACGGAATTCCTGAAAGCGCCGCATACTCCACCCTTACCGCAGGCACCTATGCTGACGCGCTCGCCTACTATGCAGGCTCATTCGGCAATGCTTCACTCGGTTGGGAGAAAACGCACTCTACGGACGTGGCCGTCGATCTCGGCTTCCTCAAGAACCGCATCCAGCTCTCTCTTGACTGGTACACCAAGACCACAACGGACCTTCTCTACAGCGTTCCTGTGCCTTCCGTATTCGGAACCACCAACGTTTACGACAACCTCGGCTCCGTGCTGAACCATGGTATTGAAATCGAGCTCAACACTCAGAACATCAGCAAGGATGACTTCGAGTGGAGCACTTCCTTCAACATGTCCTACAGCCGCAACAAGGTTCTCCAGCTCGGAGACAACACCACCGTAGGCGACTTCGTATATGCGAAGCAGTCCACCAACATCAACCAGATCCTCCGCATCGGCTCCCCTATGTACGAGTTCTACAACCATAAGAACATCGGTGTCTGGATGAGCCAGAAGGAGATCGACGACTACAAGGCAGCTACCGGACTCACCCCAAAGTACTACGGCAAGAACACCGTGCCGGGAGATCCGAAGTATGAAGACGTCGATGGAGACGGCAACATCACCGATGCCGACTGGCAGGTGCTCGGAGATCCTGCGCCGAGGTTCGTATTCGGTATGACCAACCGCTTCCGCTACAAGAACTTCGATGCTTCAGTCCTCTTCACCGCACAGGCGGGAGGCTACATCATGAGTGGTTTCGGACGCGCAGTGGATCGTGCTCACATGGGTACCCAGCAGAACACGATGAGGCATTGGCTCAATGCCTGGTGGAGCGAAGACGAGCCGGGTGACGGAACTCTCCCTTATCCTCTCACCACCAGCTCCTACAACATCGACTCACGTTTCGTGTACAAGTCAGACTACTTTCGTATCAAGAACTTGACCCTCGGATACACTCTTCCGTTCAAGAAGTTCATCGACTCTGTCCGGATCTATGCATCCATCGAGAATCTTCTCATCCTCGACAGCTACTATCTCGGATACTCTCCTGAAGCGGCGAACGTAAGTGGATTCACCGGTGTGGACTATGGTGCATACCCTTCAGCCCGCACATACAGTATCGGTCTTAATGTCAACTTCTAATCGAACATCTCTATGTTAAAGAATATCAAATATATCGCTATCGCGGCCGGAGCGCTTCTCCTTGCATCCTCCTGCTCCGATGATTACCTGAGCACCCCGCCGGTCGGAACCCTTTCCCCGAACGGGTTCTATACGACGCCGGCCCACCTCGAATCGGGTGTCCTGGGTGTATATGCCAAACTTCAGGGCGTGGAGAACAACCAGTATATCACATTCTCTGAAGACCGTTCCGACAACGTCTGGGTGGATTCCGACCCTAACGGTATCCGCACCTGCTCAGAAGTCTCCTTCTATCGCATCTCCGGTTCGACCGGCGAACTCGCAAGCCTCTGGTCCGGCTGGTACAGCCTGATTTACAACGCCAACATGATTCTTTCGAACATCGATGCCGTAACGTTCACCGATGAGGCCGTCAAGAATCAGTTCAAGGGAGAGGTGCTCTTCCTCAGGGGACTCGCACACTTCGAACTCGTGCGTTCATTCGGACGCGTGCCTATCATCGACCACGTCCTCTCTTCAGCCGAGGCGAAGAGCATCGCCCAGTCAGAGGGCAAGGATGTCATCAACAACTCCGTCATCCCTGACCTCCTCGAAGCCGAGAAACTGCTTCCTTACAGGTCTGCGATGAAGAGCAGCAATGGCAGCAGCGTCGCCGACAACGGCCGTGCGGACAAACTCTCCGCCCAGGCGCTCCTTGCACGTGTCTATATGACCCTCAAAGGCTATCCATACAACGACGCTTCAGCCAAGGCCAACGCACAAAGCTACCTCAAGAAGGTTGTTGAAACAGGCTCGTCCTACTTCGCTCCGAGCATCAAGGAGTGGAAGAGGCAGTTCCTTACCGACAACGCCGCAGCCAACAAGTACCAGATTTTCGGCATCCAGCACCGTCTCGGCACGGGCCTCCAGATCACTTTCGAATCCGGAGTGATGATCAAGAATCTTGACATCGTCGCCGACGGCTACCATTCTGGTTCCGAAATGACCCCGGTATATCCGGAAGCGACCCTTCGCTACGAGTATATTTCCAACAACGACCCTCGCGGACTCGGGTTCAACTTCATCGACGGTTACGATGAGTACAACGGAACCCCGGCCTATGGCAACAGGGAGACCAGTTTCGTCTACAACGGGGAGACCATCTCCTCTCTGGAGATGTCCATCAACACCAAATGGTGTCCTACCAAGCCGAAGCGCAGCGAGGCCGGAATCCAGTTCGATGACAGCCAGCTCGGCAGCAGCACGAGCTCCCGCAATCAGTGGCCGGTCAACTTCCCTATCCTCCGCTACGAGGACATGATGCTCCTCTATGCCGAGCTCCTCGTTGAGGACGGCAACGTCTCAGAGGCCATGGGATACGTCAACAAGATTCGCGAGCGCGCGGGCATCGAACTTGTCCCTACGAGCGCTTCAGCCTCCGAGGCGATGAACTACATCAAGCGCGAGCGCAAGCTCGAGCTCTATCTCGAGGGAGTACGCTGGTTTGACATGGTCCGCTACGGCGAGTGGAAAGATCTCACCATCGCCAAGTATGACAACTACAAGACCAACGGTGAATACCGCACCAACGTCACTGCGAGCAACGTAAAGGACGGACGCTACCTGCTTCCTATCCCTATCGCTGAGCTTTCAGCCGCACCTGGTCTCTATCAGCAGAACACCGACTGGTAGCAGCACGGGCAGAATACTTGAAAGGACGGTCTTTGAGGCCGTCCTTTTTTTGATTAATTTTGTGCAAAACACAAACAATCACCAAACATGAATTTCAAATCACTTATCCTGTCCGCGGCGCTCGTCCTGTCCGCCGTATGCGCGACAGGCCGTGAGAAGTACAACTTCAATTCCGATTGGCTTCTCAAGGTCGGGGACGTCCCTTCGGCGCAGAAAGCGTCGTTCAAGGACAGCGGGTGGCACAAGGTCACCCTCCCGCACGCCTTCAACGAGGACGAGGCGTTCAAGGTCAACATCAAGGAACTCAGCGACACGGTAGTATGGTATCGCAAACATTTCACCCTGCCTGGGTCGGCCCGCGGCAAGAAGGTCTTCATCGAATTCGAGGGGGCGCGTCAGGCCGTCGAGGTGTTCGTGAACGGCAAGCCACTGGGACTCAGCGAGAACGGCGTGATGGCCTTCGGCTTCGATATCACCCCGTACCTTAAATCCGGAGACAACGTGATAGCCGTCCGCACGGACAACGACTGGAGCTACAAGGAGAAGTCCAGCGGCACCGCCTACCAGTGGAACCACGGCAGCTTCAACGCCAACTACGGCGGCCTGCCGAAGAACGTCTGGCTTCACGTCACGGACCGTCTCTACCAGACCCTTCCGCTCTACTCCAACCTCCAGACTACCGGAGTCTATATCTACGCCTCCGACATCCGCGTCAAATCGCGCAGCGCCGTCATCAATGCGGAGTCCGAAGTCCGCAACGAGACGGGCAAGGTGCAGAGCGCATCCTACAAGGTCAGCGTCACCGATCCCGAAGGAAAACTCGTCTGCGCCTTCGGCTCCGATCCCGTCAGCATAGCTCCGGGAGAGACCGTCACCCTCAAGGCTTCGGCCCCCGCCGAGGGGCTCCACTTCTGGAGCTGGGGATATGGATATCTCTATGACGTCACGACCGCGCTCGTAGTGGACGGCAAGGTCTGCGATGAAGTGCGCACCCGCACCGGCTTCCGCAAGACGCGCTTCGCCGAGGGCAAGATATGGCTCAATGACCGCGTCCTCCAGGTGAAGGGCTACGCGCAGCGCACCTCCAACGAATGGCCAGCGCTCGGGATGTCAGTCCCTGCATGGCTGAGCGACTACTCCAACGCGCTGATGGTCGAGAGCAACGCCAGCATCGTCCGCTGGATGCACGTCACCCCTTGGAAGCAGGACGTCGAGTCCTGCGACCGCGTGGGACTGATAGAGGCGATGCCTGCCGGAGACTCCGAGAAAGACAGGGAGGGCAGACAATGGGAGCAGAGAGTGGAGCTCATGCGCGACGCCATCATCTACAACCGCAACAACCCGTCCATACTCTTCTACGAGTGCGGCAACGAGTCCATCTCCCGCGAGCACATGCTCGAGATGAGGGAGATTCGCGACAAATATGATTTCTACGGCGGCCGGGCCATCGGAAGCCGCGAGATGCTGGACATCCGCGAGTCCGAGTACGGCGGAGAGATGCTCTATATCAACAAGAGCGCGCACTCCCCTTTCTGGGCCACGGAATACTGCCGCGACGAAGGCCTGCGCAAATATTGGGACGACTACTCCTATCCTTTCCACAAGGAGGGCGAGGGCAACGACAGCTATCACTCCACCGTGACGGGCAAGTCAGTGGCCGCCAACGCCGCACCGTACAACCACAATCAGGATATGTTCACCGTGGAGCTCGTGCGCCGCTGGTATGACTACTACAGGGAAAGGGCCGGCTCAGGCAGCAGGATAAGCTCCGGAGGAGCGAAGATCATATTCTCCGACTCCAACACCCACGCACGCGGAGTGGAGAACTACCGCCGCAGCGGCGTCACCGACCCGCTCCGCATCCCTAAGGACGGCTTCTTCGCCCACCAGGTGATGTGGGACGGTTGGGTGGACATCGAGACTCCGCGCATCTACGTCGTCGGGCACTGGAACTACGACAAGGGCACCGTGAAGCCGGTCTATGTCGTATCCAACACCGAATCCGTTAGGCTCCTGCTCAACGGGAAGGAGATTCCGAATCTCAAAAAGGACTACGAGTTCCTCTACACGGCTGAGAACGTCTCCTTCGAGCCGGGAAAGATCGAGGCCGTGGGCTACAACGGCGGCAAGGAAGTGGCGCGCTACGCCATCGAGACCGCAGGCAAGCCTGAGGCCATCCGGCTCTCCAAGATCGAGAATCCTTCCGGCTGGAAGGCAGACGGGGCCGACGTGGCTCTCGTGCAGATTGAAGTCGTCGATGCGCAGGGACGCAGATGCCCTCTCGCCAACGATATGATTCACTACGAGCTGGAAGGTCCCGCCGAGTGGCGCGGAGGCCTGGCCCAAGGCCCGGACAACTACATCCTCGCCAAGGACTTCCCTGTGGAGTGCGGCGTGAACCGTGCGATTCTGCGCTCCACCACCACTGCCGGCAAGGTCACTCTCAAGGCTTCGGCGGACGGCCTCAAGGGAGCGGAGATTTCGCTCGAGACAGTGCCGTTCCAGACCTCGGGAGGTCTCAGCACCTACGTCCCGGGAGACCACCTCAAGGGAAGGCTGACCCGTGGCGAGACTCCGCAGACGCCGTCATACGCTGACCGCTGCGTCGATGTGGAGATCGTCTCCGCGACCGCAGGAGCCAACTCCGACAAGGTCGCCGCCAGCTTCGATGACAACGAGCTCAGCGAGTGGACCAACGACGGAAAACTCTCCACCGGATGGATCACCTACCGGCTCGGAAGAATGGCCCAGATTGATGAAATCTGCGTCAAGTTCACCGGATGGAGAATGCGCAGCTACCCTGTCGAGATCTATGCCGGCGACACCCTCATCTGGGAGGGCGAGACCGAAAGGTCGCTCGGATACGTGCATCTGAAAGTGAAGCCGGTGATGACCCGCGAGATCACCATCCGGCTCAAGGGTTCGGCCCAGGATGAGGACGCCTTCGGCGGAATCGTCGAACTGGTCGCCCCGGCCGCCGGAGAGCTCGACCTATTCAAGGCCAAGGGCGCCGACAAGAAGAGCAACGAGCTCCGCATAGTCGAGATAGAGTTCAAGGAGAACCTCCTGCAATAGGGGGCTATCCCACAATTACGAAAAAGACCTGCCAGGAATGGCGGGTCTTTTTTATAAGAAGCTACGAACTATCTCTACTTGTTGTTGTACTGCTTGTAGAACGGAAGCTTGGTAAGGTCAACCATCACGAGGCAGAGTCTCTTGCCGTCGGAGTAGTGACCGCTCTGGAAGCAGATCTTCGTGCCGTCCGGGCTGAAGAAAGGCTGGGCGTGATCCGGAGCCATCTTGAGGTCGGAAGCAATCATGTGGCGATATCCGTTGGCAACGTTGATCACCCACACGTCTCCGCCGAAGGTGTCGCCTGCGGCCCACTGATTGTCGCGGGTGGAGTTGCAATGCCAGAATCCGCGTCCTTTCAGAGCGCTTTCGCGATCCTTCTCCATCTCCACGTTTCCGAGGCACTCCACGTCATCGGTGCGGAGGTTGATGCGGAAGATGCCGGTAGCCTGCTTGCGAAGACGATCCTGCCATCCGAGCACGTTGAAATATACGTAATCCTCGGTACCGAAAGTCTCGTGGGTAACCCAGTCGAGCGGGGTCTCCTTGTAGAGAGGCTTGTAGGTGCAGGCATCGGCGTCGGCATACCACATTCTCTGGTCGGCGTCTCCGCCGGTCTCGCAGCAGAACACGATTTCGTTAGGACGGAAACGGCTGGCCTGGATATGGCCCACCTTGAAATCGACGTCACAGATCTTGGTGACCTCGCCGGTCTTGAGATTCATCTTGCGGATGCCGCTGAGAGACTGGGAAACCTTGACAGGCTGGTCATCACGGGGTACGAAAGCCTTGGCCTTCATGGCCTCGATCTCCTCCGGAGTCCCCTCGCGGGTGACGGTGATGAAAGCGTACTCGTCCTCGCTGTTGACGCACCATCCGCCAGGACGGCCCATCTCCGGACTTGACGGGAACACGCCGATTTT
This sequence comes from Oscillibacter sp. MSJ-31, assembly GCA_963633505.1. Lineage (GTDB taxonomy): Bacteria > Bacteroidota > Bacteroidia > Bacteroidales > UBA932 > Cryptobacteroides. The sequence goes on along the minus strand of CAVGYS010000002.1, from coordinate 12,441 downwards.
ATTAAGGTAGCTCTTGAATGAGCCTGCGGCGTTCTTCTTGGCATCTGCAAAGAGCTTGTCCAGATCCATGACGTAGAGCGTCCAGTCCTCACCCTCACGCATGTTGACGAAGAGCTTGTTGGACCTGTTGGCAAGGAACACGGCTCCCACGCTACCCTCGGTCACCTGGATGGTCTTGCCCGTGGCGACCTCGATGAAGAAGAACTGCGTCGGGGTGAACTCCCTCACCTTGCCGTCCGGCATGGTGTGCTTCTGAGGCTCCTCGCCGGCCCTCGTTGAAGAGCGGAAGAGAAGATACTTCCCGTCAGGAGTCCACATAGGGTCAGTCTGATAGATGAATTTGTCGTTTTTCTGAGTGTCGGTGAGCACCATGAGCTCAACTCCTGTCTGCTCGTCCTTGACAACCTTCTTCTCGGAAGGCTGGAACTTGCCGAACTGTGCACTCGCAGAAGAGAATGCAGCCATGAACACGACTGCAGCAAGCAATGCTTTTTTCATTGAAGTAACGTATAATTGGTTAATAAAGTTCAACGTATCCGGTGATTTGCGGTGACTATGCAAAAATCATACCCGTTTACTGCCTGACTTCATTGATGAAAGTGTCAATCATCTTGAGATTGCTGATGGCGGAACTCTCCCATTCCGGCTTCGGCGTGCTGACGCGGACGTTCTCGAAAGTGAAGTCGTCCAGAGTGAACTCCTCCGGCTTCGGACGGATGTTCGCGAAGCTTGAGCACTCCAGATTGAGATTCCTGAAGATGATATGCTCCCCGTATGAGCGCGGGATGTCCTCCCGGTCCTTGAGGTCGAAGAACTGAGTCCAAGGGGCGACGCTGAGCACGCAGCGGCAGCTGCCCTCAACTCCGTCGATTGTGATGTACTCGTAGTGCTGAGGCGTGTCAGGACGCATCTTGAGCTGAAGCAGGGACTGTCCGCGATCGACCTTGCAGTTGCGTATCAGGATGTTGTGAGTCTGTATGCACTCGCTCCCGCAGGTGACGCAGCTGCCCGTCGTGCGGTCGAAGAAGCACTCCTCGACGAGGATGTTGCTGTTCGGCCCGTTGTTCTCATCCTTGTCCGCCCACGGCCCCTTGCCGCCCTTGAAACAGATGCCGTCGTCGTTGACCGTGATCCGGCAGCCCTTCACGTACACATTGGAGCATACGTCCAGATCTATCCCGTCCGCACTTGCCGAGCGAACCGGAGACACAGGAGAGAAAAGCCTGAGATTCAGGAGTTTGATATGATCCGTCTTATAGACGTGGCAGGTCCAGAACGGCGAATTCTGCAACGTGGCGTCGGCGATGGTGACGTTGCGGCTGTTGGAGACGTGCAGGAGTCGCGGACGCTGCTCGTCCTTGTTGGTGCACTTGGGATTCCACTGGCGGCGGATGCGGAACGCCCTCCAGTACGGACTTCCGTTGCCATCGACGGTTCCCGGGCCGCTGAGCGTGAACCCGTCCAGGCCATCGACGTTGATGAGCGCCGCGAAATATTTGCAGACCTCCCCTTCGATTCTGGTGGTGATGACAGGGAAGTCGTAGATGAACTCACTTCCCAGAAGCACGGCTCCGCGCGAGAGATAGAGGTGTGTGCCCTGCTTGAAGAAGAGAGCACCGCTCTTGTAGATGCCCTCAGGAATGACGACGACTCCGCCACCTTCCTCGGCAGCCTTGTCTATCACGCTCTGTATCAGCGAAGTCTGGACATTGTTCGGGTCACTGATGGCACCGAAGTCGGCGATGTTGTACTGCTTGCCAAGGGATTCCGGAGCGGGTACGGACGCGTCCCTGAACCACTCGGAGACAGGAGTTCCGTCAGGGAAGAGCAGCGGCTGCTCCTTGACCTTCTTTTTCGCATCTGCGGGCACGATGGCGCACAGCGCGAGCATCATCAAAAGAAAACGTTTCATGGATAGTGTTTTTAATTGGTTATATCTGCAAAATTATCCGTAAAAATACGCTTATTTTTTCAGAATAGAGAGAATATTTCGTAACTTTGAGCGAATAGTTTTTAAAACCACAATGAAACTTTTAACTGCCACAATGCTGACACTGGCTCTTTCCGCAGGGCTTCACGCGCAGCAGACACAGACCATTTATCTCTCGGGGACAGGACTCAGGGACACCAAGACATGGGAATTCCGTTGCTCGGACGGTGCGAACAGCGGGAAATGGAGCAAGATCGAAGTCCCGTCCCAGTGGGAGCTTCAAGGCTACGGAGAATACAACTACGGCCGTGGATTCGGCCCCGCCAAGCCGCTCAACGAATACGGAGAATATCGCCACAAGTTCAAGGTGCCCGCATCCTGGAAAGGCAAGAACGTCAAGATCGTCTTCGAGGGGGTGATGACCGATACGCAGGTACGCATCAACGGCAAATCTGCCGGAGACGTGCATCAGGGAGGCTTCTACCGCTTCGAATACAATATCAGCGACCTTCTCAAGTACGGCGCTTCCAACAAACTGGAGGTGACGGTAAGAAAAGAGTCCGACAACGCATCGGTCAACAATGCCGAGCGCCACGCCGACTGGTGGAATTTCGGCGGGATTTACCGCCCCGTCTATCTCAGCTGCACGGAGAAGGAACACGTCGAGCATTATGCCATCGACGCCCGTGCCAACGGCGTGATGAGCGTCAGCCTGGACGTGAGCAACGCCCCCGAAGGCTCGACCATGCAGTACTCTCTCTCCCCTCTTTCCGAACCCGGGAGAATTCTGAATTCATACGAAATGCCGCTGAAGTCCCAGAGCCAGACGGACACCCTTGTCTGGGGCCGCGTACAGACTTGGGACTGCGAACACCCGAACCTCTATATTCTGAAGATGGCGCTCGTCTCCCCGCATGGGAAAACCCTGCACGAAGTCGAGCAGAGGGTGGGATTCCGGACCGTGGAACTCAGGCCGAAGGACGGGCTGTACGTCAACGGAACCAAAGTGGTGCTCAAGGGCATAAACCGCCACACCTTCCACCCCGAAGGGGGACGCTGCACCGACAGGGAGATTAGCCTTATGGACGCGAAGCTCATCAAGGAGATGAACATGAACGCGGTGCGCTCTCACTATCCTCCCGACACGCATTTTCTCGACATCTGCGATTCGCTCGGCATCTTCTACCTGGACGAGCTCGCCGGATGGCACGGACGCTACGATGACCAGGTGGGCCCCGTCCTCGTGGAGGAGATGGTGCGCCGCGACGTCAACCACCCGAGCATCATAATATGGGACAACGGCAACGAGGGAGGCTGGAACACCAATCTGGACCCGCTCTTCGCCAAATACGACCCGCAGAAACGCCACGTCATCCACCCGTGGGCGGACTTCGACGAGCTCGACACTCACCACTACCCCACCTTCCTCACCGGAGTGGGGAGATTCACCAACGGATACAAAGTCTTCATGCCTACCGAGTTCATGCACGCCAATTCCGACCAGGGCGGCGGTGCGGGCCTCGAGGACTTCTGGGCCAATTGGACCTCACATCCTCTCTTCGCCGGAGGCTTCATCTGGGCTTTCATCGACGAGTCCGTGAAGCGCAGCGACAAGGGCGGCATCCTCGACTGCAATTTCGACATGGCTGACGATGGCGTAGTGGGCCCGTACAGGGAAAAGGAGGGCAGCTTCTACGCCATCCGCGACGTCTGGGCCCCGATACAGTTCGCGAAACTCTACATAACCCCTTCATTCAACGGAGAGTTCTTCGTTACCAACAAGTATCTTTTCACGAATCTCGACAAATGCCGCATGCACTACCGTCTGAAGACGGTCTCGTCCCCGCTCGAGGGAGCGGTGCAGACGATCACCTCCGAGGGGGAAATCCCGATGCCGTCGCTCGCTCCGAACACCACCGGCATAATGAGAATGGAGCTTCCGCAGGGATTCTTCGACAATGACGTTCTGGAGCTCGAAGCCTTCGGAGAGCAGGGAGAAAGCATCTGCACCTGGACCTGGCCGATTCACTACGCCGCAGAATACCACTCGCGGCATTCCAAGACTCAGACTGTATCATCCGCTGCAAGTGCGCAGGAGCGGGACGGAGTATGCACTCTCAGTGCGAACGGAGTCAAGGCGACTTTCGACACCGCGACGGGAGAACTCAAAGGCATAAATGTCAAGGGACGCGACTCCGCATTCGGCGGCATGTCCACCATCGGCATCAAGATGAGGTTCGTCAAGGGATACTCCAGGATGGACGGGGACGATGCGATCTACGTGGCCAAGTACCTCGGGGCCGTGGATTCGATAGTGTGGAGGATGGCTTCGGACGGACGGCTCGGGATGGACGCGGTGCTGCTCAACCGTGACAACGGAGGGGTGCGCGGAGGATTTGACGACGGCTTCATGGACACCGACGTCAAGGATCTCGGATTCTCGTTCACCTACCCGGAAGAGAACGTAAGCGGGATGCAGTGGCTCGGACGCGGCCCATACAGGGTATGGAAGAACCGCACGAGAGGCCACAACGTCGACCTCTGGCAGAAAGCCTACAACAACACCATCACCGGCAGGCCGACGGACGGCCCGCTGGAGTATCCGGAGTTCAAGGGCTATCACGGCAACGTCTATTGGGCCAAGATCCTCTCCGACACCGATCCGCTCACGATTCTCAGCGAGACGGACGGCCTCTATCTCAAGGTCTATAATCCGGCCGAGCCGGAGGACAACCGCACGAAGCTCTTCCCGGAGCTTCCGGAGGGAGACATAGCCCTCCTTCTGGACATCCAGGCCATCAAGAGTTTCAAGAGCATCCCGCAGCAGGGACCGAAGAGCCAGCCGGGCAACATCCGCATCAAATCCGGAGACGAGGGCCTGCGGCTGAAAGTATGGTTTGACTTCAACTAATAACATTATATATGATGAAAAAAATCACTTCTGTCATCATCGCCTTTCTGTGTTTTGTGACGCTTTGTCCCGCACAGACGGCCTACGATTTCTCGAAGCTGAAGATGGAGCCTCTCGGGCGCGGAGTCATCGCCGTCCGCAAGAGCGCGTCTGAAGTCTTCGTAAGCTGGCGCTACTTGAGTTCCGACCCGACGAGCGCCGCTTTCGACATCTACCGCGACGGGGCGAAGGTCAACGACAAGCCGATAAAGGACGTCTGCTGGTTCGTTGACAGCAACGCTTCCGACGCTGCCGCCACTTATGAGGTCCGCCCGCACAAGGGCAAGCTTTCTTCCGGCAGCTTCACCCTGCCTGCCAAGGCTCCGCAGGGCTACGTTCCCATCGCACTCGACAAGCCTGCCGACCAGACCATGCCAAACGGCGAAGTCGCCACGTATTCTCCCAACGACTGCTCTATCGGAGATGTGGACGGAGACGGGGAATATGAGATTTTCCTCAAATGGGATCCATCCAACGCGCACGACAACGCGCATAGCGGCTACACTGCGGACGTATTCATCGACTGCCTCAAGCTCGACGGGACGAGACTCTGGAGAGTGAACCTCGGACGCAACATCCGTGCGGGAGCGCATTACACCCAGATGATGGTCTACGACCTCGACGGGGACGGATGTGCGGAGATGGTAGTCAAGACTTCCGACGGCACCATCGACGGCACCGGCAAAGTCATCGGTGACCCTTCGGCCGACTACCGCGAGCACGGCGAGAAGCTGCTCGGACGCATAATGTCCGGCAACGAGTATCTCACCGTCTTCAACGGACGCACCGGGGCCGCGATGCAGACGATCGACTACCTCCCGGGACGCGGGGAGAACGGCAGCTGGGGAGACGACCACGCCAACCGCTCCGACCGCCACCTGGCCGCCATCGCCTACCTCGACGGACAGCACCCGAGCGTGGTGATGTGCCGTGGCTACTACACCAGAGCGACCCTCGCCGCCTACGACTGGGACGGCAAGAACCTCAAGCTCCGCTGGTTCTTCGATTCTCACAGCAAGCCTGAGCTCAAGAGCTATGACGGACAGGGCAACCACAACCTCCGCGTCGCCGACGTGGACGGGGACGGCTGCGACGAGATAGTATATGGAGCCTGCTGCATCGACCACGACGGCACGGGCCTCTACAATACCGGCTGGAAGCACGGGGACGCGATGCACATCGGCGCGATGATCCCTGGCAGCGACGAGCTTCAGGTATGGATCGGACACGAGACCAAGGGCATAGGAAGCACCCTTACCGACGCCCGCACCGGCAAGCTCTATTTCCGTATCCCTTCAAACACCGACGTTGGACGCACGATGGCGGCCGACATCGACCCTACGAATCCGGGCTGGGAGCTTTGGAGTTCCGCCTCCGGGACGCTTCGCAACTACAAGGGCGAGAGCATCGGAGAAAAGCCTGCAAGCCAGAACTTTGCGATATGGTGGGACGGAGATCTCTCACGCGAACTTCTCGACGGCAACAGCGTGCTGAAGTTCAACCCTCAGACACGCAAGGTGGAGAACTTCTACACCTTCGAGGGGGCATCCAGCATCAACGGCAGCAAATCCAACCCTTGCATCTCCGGAGACCTCTTCGGAGACTGGAGAGAGGAAGCCCTCATGCGCTCGTCGGACAACACGGAACTGCGCCTCTATGTCTCCACGGAGCCTACCGACTACCGTTTCCACACCTTCCTCGAAGACCCTGTCTATAGGACGAGTCTCGCCAACGAGAACGTCTGCTACAACCAGCCGCCCGAGACCGGATTCTACTTCGGATCCGACCTGAGCGGCAAGTTCCGCGGAAGCGTGGTCAAGGGCAAGAAGGTCAAGAAAGGCGAGCTTCTCGAAGACGTGCTGCTCGACTCGGTGCTCATCAAGCAGCAGCCGCGTCAGATGCAGGGCCGTCCGGGACAGGGGCCACAGCAGGGGCAGATGCCTCCTCAGGGCTTCAGACCCGACGGACAACCGGGGCAGATGCCACCACAGGGACAGATGCCACCGCAAGGCTTCAGGCCTGACGGACAGCCGGGGCAGCGCCCTCCTCAGGGACAGATGCCGCAGGACAACAGCTATATCGACAACACCCCGGATTCTCTGGACCTCGCCAAGACCGCGCGTCCCGTGGCGGGCAGCAGCCGCAAGGGCAACAATCCGGTGCTCTTCCTCGTGGGAGACTCCACGATGCGCACCGGTACCAAGGGCAACGGAGACAACGGACAGTGGGGCTGGGGATATTATGCCCACGAATTCTTCGACGAGGACAAGATCACTGTCGAGAACCACGCCCTCGGCGGCCTCTCTTGCAGGACGTTCTACCGCGACTGGTGGCCGGACGTCATCAAGGGAGTGCAGAAGGGTGACTACGTCATCATACAGCTGGGGCACAATGACAGCGGCCCGGTCGATTCCGGGCGCGCCCGTTCGTCAATCCACGGCATAGGCAAGGAGACCGCCACGATGGATCGCGGCGAGCAGGGAGTGGAAACCATCTACACCTACGGAGAGTACCTGCGCAAGTTCATCGACGAGACCAGGGCCAAGGGAGCCTACCCTATTCTCTTCACCCTGACCCCGCGCAACCAGTGGGATTCCGAAACCGTCGTAAGACGCAAGACGGACAACTTCACTGCCTGGATCAAGGCCATCGCCGCAGAGAAGAACGTGCCTTGCGTGGATCTGGAGAACATCTCCGCCACCAAGTTCGAGAAGTTCGGCCACGACAAGGTGAACTACATGTTCTACAAGGACACCATCCACTCCAGCGCGTTCGGGGCGATGAACAACGCCCGCAGCGCGGCGGAAGGCATCGCGGCCTGCAAGGACTGCGACCTCAAGAGCTATCTTCTTCCTCTCGACCCTCCGAAGCAGGAGTTCAAGCGCGAGAAGGGCAAGCCGGCCCTCATCGTCACGGGCGACAGCACGATACAGAACAACGACTCCGATCCTGACGGCATGTGGGGCTGGGGCAGCGTGCTCGAAACCGTGTTCGACCCTTCCAAGATAACGCTCGTCAACGCCGGCAAGGCCGGACGCAGCGCACGCACCTTCCTCGACGAGGGGCGCTGGGACAAGGTCTATAACAGCATCGAGCCGGGAGACTATGTCGTCATCCAGTTCGGACACAATGACATAGGCAACATCGACAAGCCGCCTTACCGTGCGGAGCTCCGCGGCACCTCCGAAGACACCGAGAACCACTTCATGCCGAACAAGCGCACGTATCAGGTCATCTACAGCTATGGCTGGTACCTGCGCAAGTTCATCGGCGACGTACGCGAGAAGGGAGGAATCCCTATCCTTGTCAGCATCACTCCGCGCAACGAATGGCCGGACGGCAAGATCGAGCGCCGCAACGACACCTACGGCCAGTGGTGCCGTGAGGTGGTGGAGCAGACTGGAGTGGACTTCATCGACATGCACGACATCTCCGCCGACTGGTTCGACAGCATCGGCGCCGAAGCCACGAAGGCATATTACAAAAACGACCACACCCACACGTCACGCCTGGGCGCGGAGCGCAACGCGAAATCATTTGCCGAAGGTCTCGTCAAGGCAGGTCACCCACTTGCAAAATATTTGAAATAGCATGAAAAATAAAGCATTAGCCACAATCCCCCTCTGCCTTGCCGCAGCCGTTACGATGCAAGCCCAGAGCACTGACTGGTACTCCCCTACCGTAGAGAACAAGCCGTTCGTACGCTGGTGGTGGCTCGGCAGCGCCGTTGACAAGGAGGGGCTGACTTACAATCTGGAAGAATTCGCCAAGGCCGGCATCGGAGGATACGAAGTGACCCCGATCTACGGCGTTCAGGGCAATGAAGCCAATGATATAGACTATCTCTCCCCGAAATGGATGGAGATGTACAAGTACCTCGTGTCCGAATCCGAAAGGCTCGGACTCGAGTGCGACCTGAACAACGGCACGGGCTGGCCTTTCGGCGGCCCGCAGATCACGGCGGAGCTCGCGGCCCAGAAGATGGAGGTCACGCAGGACGGGATCAAGTCAGTCCAAACCGGACAGAAGGTCAAGAGAGCGGCTCCCGGCGGAGAGGGATGGGTGATGGATCACTACAATCCCGAAGCCCTCAAGACATATCTGGAAAGGTTCGACAAGGCGTTCAAGGAGAGCGGAGCCGAATGGCCGCACACCTGGTTCAACGACTCCTACGAAGTGTACGGAGCCAACTGGACTCCGAAATTCGCCGAGATTTTCAAGGAGCGCTACGGCTACGACATCGTGCCGTACCTGATGCAGCAGCCTAAGGACGAACCACAGCGCAGACAAGCTCCCCCGCAGGGGAACCAGCCTGCGCAGGGACAGCCGGGACACCGCCCTCCGCAGGGCAACCAGCCTCCTCAAGGACAGCCGGGGCAGCGTCCTCCGCAGGGACAGATGCCACCGCAGATGGAGTCCCCGAAGATGGAGAAATCCGACCCGTCCAAAATCAGCGATTATGACAGGGCCATCGCAGACTACCGCGAGTGCCTCGGAGACCTCCTGATGGAGAACTTCATCACTCCATGGGTGGAGTGGTGCCACTCCCACGGCTCGCTTGTCCGCAACCAGTCCCACGGCTCCCCGGCCAATCTGCTGGATGTCTATGCAAGCGTGGACATACCGGAGTGCGAGACCTACGGTCGCACGGAATTCGACATTCCGGGACTCCGCAAGGACCCTGTCCGCAGGCCCAACGACGGTGACCCGGCAGTGCTCAAGTTCGCCTCTTCCGCCGCCCACGTGACCGGCCTCAAATATGTTTCCTGCGAGTCCCTGACCTGGATGACGGAGCATTTCCGCACCTCGCTCAGCCAGTGCAAGCCGGAGCTTGACCAGGCTTTCGCGGCGGGGGTGAACCACGTCTATTTCCACGGAGCGCCGTACTCCCCCAAGGGAGCGGAATTCCCTGGATGGCTCTTCTACGCCTCCATCAACATGTCCCCTACCGGAGGAATGTGGAAGGATGCGCCGGCCCTCTTCAAGTATATCGAGCGTTGCCAGGCCTTCCTCACGGCAGGCAGTCCGGACGCGGACTTCCTCCTCTACTTCCCGGTCTATGACGCGTGGAGCAGAGATACGCAGAAGCCTTATATGATGTTCGACATCCACAGCATGGGGCAGAAGCTTCCGGACTTCAAGGCCGTGATGGACGAGATCAGTTCCAAGGGCTACGACGCCGACTACGTCTCCGACAGCCAGCTGCTCAGCATCACGCCGGACAAGCCTGTCATCGTTCCGCCGTGCAATTTCATGCCGGTCGAGACCGCCCGCAGGCTCGTCGAGCTCAAGAAGGCCGGAGTTCCCGTCTACTTCATCGGCAACGTGCCGAAGGACGTGCCGGGACTTCACGACCTCGACGCCCGCCGCAAGGAATTCCGCAAGATAGCCAAGGGATTCGGCAAGGCAGTCAAGCTCGACAAGGCCCTCGCCTCTGCATCGCCGGAAGAGTTCAAGAGCGTCTATGGAGGCACGATGATACGTCGCCGCAATGAGTGCGGAGGCTGGAACTACTTCGCTTCCCTACTGAATTCCAAGGAGATAGACGGATGGGTAAAGCTCGGCACACCGGCAGCGGCGGCCATGCTCTACGATGCCGTCAGCGGAGTGTCAGGTAAGGCTCAGATACGCAGCACGAGCGACGGCCTCGCCGAAATCCGCCTTCAGCTCAAACCGGGAGAGTCCGTACTCATCAAGACCTTCCCTCAAGAGATCGAGGCTCCGGACTGGAACTACGTGGCTTCCGAAGGAGAAGCCATCGCGATTGACCGAGCATGGAACATCTCATTCCCGCAGAGCGACCCTGAAATCAAGGGCAACTTCTTCACTGACAAGCCTCAGGACTGGACCACTCTCAAAAACTGCCCGGACGCCAAGATCAACTTCGCCACGGCCCTCTACTCGTCGGCTATCCCGATGACCGACCCGAAAGCTGCTGACAGCTGGATACTCGACCTCGGCGACGTGAGGGAGAGCGCGAGAGTCTTCATCAACGGAGAGGAAGTCGGCACCGTGTGGTGCGTTCCGTTCAGGATCGACGTGGGCAAATACCTCAAGCCGGGGATCAACCTTCTCGACGTCTACGTCACCAACCTTCAGTCCAACAGAATCGCCGACTACGACAGGCGGGGCATGAAGTGGAGAATCTTCAAGGACGCCAACGTCAACACCCTGGGCCGCTATGCCGACTTCAGCGAATGGGAGACCGACCCTTCCGGCCTCTGCTCGGAAGTAAAACTGCTTCCGGTGCACTATGACGTTCCGTCACGCGAAGAGACCATCGCCCAGGCCCGCAAGGTCAACGACTATTTCATGCGCAAATACGGAGACCCTGCGAAGGTGGTCCCGTTCCCGTCAAGGCACAAGGTCTATGAAGGCAACATCTGGACGAGGGCCGTCTATTACGAGGGGATCCTCGCTCTGTATGAAGTCGATCCGCAGCAGGAGTATCTCGACTACACCAAAGTCTGGGGAGAACGCTTCGGCTGGAACATGCGCGGAGGTCAGACCCTCACCCGCAACGCGGACAACTACTGCTGTAGCCAGGCGTACATAGACATGTACCGCATCTACGGAGAATCTCAGATGCTGGAGAACGTCAACAAGTGCATGGAGAACATCCTCGCCACCGAAGAGTCCGATGCCGACTGGACCTGGATCGACGCCATCCAAATGGGTATGCCGGTGCTGGTCAAGTACGGCGTGACTACCGGCAAGGCGGAATATTTCGAAAAGGCGTGGAGGATGTACAAATGGGCCCGCGACCGCTTCTTCAACGAGCAGGAAGGCCTGTGGTGGAGGGACAAGGACTTCTGCCCTCCGTACAAGACCCCTTCGGGCAAGAACTGCTACTGGAGCCGGGGCAACGGCTGGGTGGTGGCCGCCTACGTGCGCGTTCTGAACGAACTGCCGCTCTCCGACCCGCACCGGGAAGTCTATGAAGCGGACTTCAAGGCCATGTGCGAAGCTCTGGTCAAAGTCCAGAGGGAGGACGGCACATGGAACTGCTCGCTTGCCGATCCGGACGACTTCGGAGGCCCGGAGGCCACCGGGACGTCGCTCTTCGCCTACGGCCTGGCCTGGGGAGTGAGGACGGGAAGGCTGGACGAGAGCGTTTTCCGCCCGGCGGCGGTCAGGGCATGGAACGCCCTCAACCGCATCTGCATCCACGACAACGGCTTCATAGGCTACTCCCAGGGCTCCGGCAAGGAACCGAAGGAGGCGCAGCCCGCCACCTACGAGAGGATTCCTGATTTCGAGGATTTCGGAACGGGATGCTATCTTCTCGCGGCGAGCGAGATAGCCCGTCTATAGCCTTTTCCTCTCATCGATTTTCCCGGCGTGGAGCCAAGTTCCGCGCCGGGTTTGTTTTTTTACATTCCAAAATAAGGGTGGGTTTTAAGGAATTATTCGGATTTTATTAGTACTTTTGTCTGAATGTAATCTCTTGACAAGGACTTATAAAACAAGATTTACTAAAACTATTATTATAATAATATGGCTAAAGAAAAGAAATTCATCACCTGTGATGGTAATCAGGCCGCGTCCAACATCGCTTACC
>CAVGYS010000001.1:31215-36700 GCA_963633505.1 Oscillibacter sp. MSJ-31 | reverse complement strand
CTTTGAGGGGGTAGTGACAATTGTGTCGTGGGAGTTCGAGTCTCCTCCTCTTCACTATATTGATTTAATTTTGTTTGCGGCAATAGCTCAGTTGGTAGAGCGCAACCTTGCCAAGGTTGAGGTCGCGGGTCCGAGTCCCGTTTTCCGCTCCAAAGAGTTCAGCTACCTTTTCGGGTGGCTGATTTTCATTTGGCCCGCGACCTCAACAGCACCCCTGAGGGGTCGGCGGCTTTAGACGCCGGGGGGCAGAACAAAAGCTTGGCGCAGCAGAGCTGCGCCGCGGGTCCGAGTCCCGTTTTCCGCTCTAGAGAGTTCAGCTACCTTTTCGGGTGGCTGATTTTCATTTGGCCCGCGACCTCAACAGCACCCCTGAGGGGTCGGCGGCTTTAGACGCCGGGGGGCAGAACAAAAGCTTGGCGCAGCAGAGCTGCGCCGCGGGTCCGAGTCCCGTTTTCCGCTCTAGAGAGTTCAGCTACCTTTTCGGGTGGCTGATTTTCATTTGGCCCGCGACCTCAACAGCACCCCTGAGGGGTCGGCGCTTCCCGACCCGCGACCTATTCCTCCCCTACGAAGCCGAGAGTGGCGGCGGAAATCCTTATCCCATAATCATAAACAGAGCGCAGGGCCGCGTAGCAGGCGGCGAGAGTGGAGCCGGAAGTGAATACGTCGTCCACCAATAGAATATGACGGGGAGCCTGAGGCGGAAGATTTCGACAGACGGCAAAGGCCCCGGAGACGTTTTTCCGCTTGTCCTCCCCGCTCAGGCGGGTCTGGGTGCCGGTGCGCCGAACCCGATGCAGAAGTCCTGCCGCACACTCCGCCTTCAGCGAACGCGCCACCTGCACGGCAATCAGTTCCGCCTGGTTGTAGCCCCTTCGCCACCGCCGAATCCAATGAAGCGGAACCGGAACCACCATATCGACATCCGCAAACAGCGGCGAGCCGGATAGTTGTTCTCCAAGCATCGAAGCGAAATACTTCCCGACAGCGAAATTCCTCCTGTACTTGAGCGCCCGCGGGATGTTGGAATAACCATTGTCCGCACTATAGTAAAAAAGAGCCGCAGCATACGCATACGGCTCATATACAACCTCTTCCCGGCGAATGACCGAGGAAGTCGAAATGGCTGAATTGAACTTGTCGGCCATCGGATTATGACTCTGCGAAGCGAAGCGTGTCCCGGGCAGATCAGATAGACAACTCAGGCAGATATGCTTCTCCTGAAGCAGGAGAGGACTTCCGCACACTACGCACACCCTCGGCAGGACAAGGTCCGCAAGAGCCGAGAGGGAAGTTTTCAAGTCAAGTCCGGTAAGCCGAGGGTCCATCAGCAGTTCATCGCACCGCAACAGTTGATGACCTGTCCGCTGACATAGGAAGACAAGTCGCTCGCAAGGAAGAGGGCGACCTTGGCGACGTCCTCCGGAGTGCCTCCGCGCCGCAGAGGAATATTCTTGACCCAAGCCTCCCGCACCTCTTCCGGAAGGGCGGCGGTCATATCCGAAATGATGAATCCCGGAGCGATGCAGTTGGCACGTATGCCGCGCGGCCCCATCTCCTTGGCGATGGACTTGGCAAGGCCGATGAGTCCGGCCTTTGAAGCGGAGTAGTTGCACTGCCCTGCATTGCCGCTCACTCCTACCACGGACGACATGTTGATTATGCTGCCCCCTTTCTGACGGGACATTATCGGGGTCACCGCGTGGATATAATTGAACGCCGACTTGAGGTTGACGTTGATCACGGCATCCCACGCAGCTTCTTCCATCCGGAGCATAAGACCGTCCCGGGTGATTCCGGCATTGTTGACAAGGATGTCTATGTGACCGAAGTCTGCGTGAATCTTCTCTACAGTAGCCTGAGTGTCAGCGAAATCCGCCGCATTTGACGCATACGCCTTGACCTTGACGCCAAGGTCTGAAAGCTCCTTGACGGTATCTTCATTGACTTTGATGTCCGTGAAAGCGATGTCCGCACCTTCGGATGCGAACTTCAGGGCAATGGCCTTGCCGATGCCCCTGGAAGCGCCCGTGATGAGGGCGACTTTTCCTTCAAGTAATCCCATAAACTAACTATTTGACATTGCGGCTTCGACATCATCTGCGGCTATGGGGAGCCTCTTGTCGCCGAGACGACGGGCGCCGTCAGCGGTCACCAGAACGTCATCCTCAAGCCGGATGCCGCCGAAGTCAAGATAATCTTCCAATTTGTTGTAGTTCACAAATCCCTTGTCCGTGCCTTCCCGCTTCCATTCGGCGATGAGGGCCGGTATGAAATATATGCCCGGTTCATCGGTGATGACGTTGCCCGCAGATAGACGGCGGGCCATTCTCAGGCTTCCGAGCCCAAGCTGGGAAGAACGGCTCTGGTCACTGTCATATCCGACCAGATCCTCTCCGAGATCCTCCATGTCGTGCACGTCGAGTCCCATATTGTGACCGAGTCCGTGAGGCATGAAGAGTCCCGATATGCCTTCCGAGACCATATCCCCAACTTCTCCCTGCACTATGCCGAGAGACTTGAGGTTGTCCAGCATGTGAGCGGCGACGGCAAGGTGCACGTCGCGATACGCCACTCCAGGACGGATAAGGCTGAATGCAAGTTCGTTACACTGATAGACCGTATCATATATGTCCCGCTGCCGGGCGGTGTAGCGGCCGCCGGTAGGGTATGTGCGCGTGAAGTCGGACGCATAGTGCTCATTGCTCTCGGCACCCGCGTCAATCACCATGAGCTTCCCCGGCTCGATGACGCAGTCGTGGCTGTGGCAGTGGAAAATCTCCCCGTGTTGAGTGAGAATCGTGGCAAAACTCGTCCCCCAGCCCTTGCCGAGCGTGACTCCTTCCATCTCTCCGACAATCTCCTGCTCGATGCGTCCAGCACGGATGCCCCGGCGAGCTATGGTATGCATCTCATAGCCGAGGTTGCACGCCTTGTCGATAAGAGCTATCTCCCTCTCTTCCTTGACAAGCCGGAGCGATATCACCGCCTTCACCAGGGCTTCGGATGCCGCTGCGCAGCCTTTCTTGCCGGAAGAAAAAACTTCAGACGGGCTGAGCCCCAGCATGGAAGCGAGATATGAAGCATTGTAGTATCTGGATACGGGGAGGAAGTGCACCTTGCGGCCTTTCACCGCCCCGGGAAGGGCATCATAAGAGGCTGTCTTATGGACCCCGGCGCTCTCTGCAAGCGAGCTGACTGAAGGCATCTGACCCATCCAGATGATGTCATCAAGACTGAAGTCATCGGCATAGATGACTTCCTCTCCGCTCTCGAGGTCGATCGTGGCCGCAAAACGCGGCTCATCGATACCGAAGAAATACAGCCAGTTGCTGTCCTGGCGCCATTTGTAGCAGTTGTCCCGGTACTGTGCGGGGGCATCCACGTTGCCGAGCAGCAGAACTATTCCCTTCTCGTTGCGGAGCTTGTCCACAAGCGCCCTACGGCGCGCCACATAGACTTCTTTTTCAAACATAAGGCCTTTGGCATGCCGACAAAAGGCGGCATACGAGGCAAAGGTAAGAAATTTCTGCCTATATTCGCGGCACGCTTCCTGCCAAGACACGGAGCGCACAGAAAAGCAATGATTGAAAAAGTTATCGATGCGGTCAGGCAGGCTGCCGCCCTGATGGACACCGCAAACATCAAGATCACCGAAAAAGACGGGCTGGAAAACATCGTCACCTCCGCCGACATCGCAGTGCAGCATTTTCTCACCGGAAAGCTCTCGGAAATCCTCCCCGGCTGCGGATTCCTCTGCGAGGAGGAGGACTTCAGGGACACCGTAGAAGATTTCGTGTGGATAGTGGACCCGATTGACGGCACGGCCAACTTCTCGCGCGGAATCGCGGACTGCTGCATTTCCGTGGCGCTGGCAAGACGCGGAGAACTTCAGCTCGGAGTCGTGTACAGCCCCTGGCGGGAAGAACTTTTCTCTGCCGAAAAGGGCAAGGGAGCCTTCCTGAACGGCAAGGCGATACACGTGTCCTCCCGCCCTTTCGAGGAAGGAATTTTCTGCACCGCGATGTGCGCCTATCATAAGGAATGGGCGAAGTTCTGTTCGGACGTCATACTCGACGTATATATGCGCTGCAATGACGTGAGGCGCTTCGGTTCGGCGGCCCTCGAAATATGCGACCTCGCCGCAGGACGGGTGGAGCTCTACTTCGAGCGGCAGCTCCAACCCTGGGACTATGCGGCCGCGATGCTCGTACTGCACGAAGCCGGCGGCTTCATCTGCGGCCAGGACGGAAATCTCCCATCGCTGGGCAATCCTTCGATGGTGATTGCCGCCAACAAGAAAGGCAGCCTCTCGGAAATCCTCCGCACCGTCAAGGCCCATCAGCAGAATCCGTAGCGCGGGGTTCCGCTCAAAAAAAATACGTATATCCGATATCCACCATTCTCGGGAAGTAACGGAATTCGGAGCCGTCATTCCCCTTTTCTTTCATCTTGACGTTCCCAAGGTCGATGAAGCGTATGGAGAAAGCCCCGTTCTCGGAGAAGCGCATCCCGGCGCCTACGGAAAAAGCCGGAGAAAGGGCGACGTCATATCGCACCGTCTGCCTCGTGCCGCTCTCGTCGGAGAAAACCGAGCGGCTCAGGGTGGAAGCGTTGGCTCCGACCTTGAGTTCTATAAAGGCGTGATGTGACGGGTCGAGGAAACCCTGATCGTCAAAATCTATCTTGTAGGCGAGGCCGGCCATCAGCGGGAAATTCAGATAAGACGGATAATTGGCATAGTTGTAGCCCATCTGGCTCTTGGCCATCTTCCCGAGTCCGTGACGGATGAAATCGGCGCTCACGACGGCATCCAAATGATTATTGAGGCCCCAATTGTACTGCAAGCCCACGTCGAAGCCGATTCGGAGCTTGGCGTAATAATTATCGTACCCGTTGTCCGTATATGCCGCCCCGGGGAATGATGCCCCGACATTGAACGCCAACTGGGCGTAAGAACTCCGACTCCCCGATAGAAGCGCGACCGCGCAGGCAAACAATATTTTCAGTCTATTCATTCTGCGCAAAGATATTGAATCGCCGCCACAATGACAAACGGTGGCCGGGGAAAGCCCGACCACCGCAAAAAAGCGAATTTGACAGAACTATTCCTCCGCTCCTTCCGCCGCTGCGTACTCCGCAAGCAACTTGGTCTGAACATCTCCAGGAACAGGCTGATAATCAGCAAATGACATAGAGAATGTCGCCGCTCCCGAGGTGAGCGAGCTGAGCGTGGTCGAGTAGCGGTAGAGTTCGGCGAGAGGTACACGGGCCTTGAAAATCGAGAAGCCCTTGTCCGCGCCCATCTCTCCGAGGACACCGCGACGGTTCTGGATGTCGGACATGCAGGCTCCCTGATAATCAGCCGGAGTCATCACCTCGACGTCGTATATCGGCTCCATGATCTTAGGGCCGGCGTTGCGGAAAGCCTCCTTGAAGGCATTGCGCGCGGCGAGCACGAACGAGATTTCGTTGGAATCTACAG
>CAVGYS010000001.1:29442-31205 GCA_963633505.1 Oscillibacter sp. MSJ-31 | reverse complement strand
GATGTCACGGGCATACGAACCGGTGAGAGGCCCTTCGGTCATCTTGTCGTTGATTCCCTTGAGGATGGCCGGCATGAAACGCGCATCGATGGCTCCTCCGACGATACAGTTGTAGAACTCCAGCTTTCCGCCCCACTCAAGGTCGAAGGATTCTGAAGACTTGATGTTCATGACCATATCTTTCCCATTGATCTTGAAAGTCTTCGGAGCGTCAACACCCTCCTCGTAAGGACAGATGAGAAGTGACACCTCCCCGAACTGGCCGGCGCCGCCGGACTGCTTCTTGTGACGATAGGTCGCGCAGGATGTCTTGGTGATGGTCTCGCGATACGGGATCTTCGGGGCGAAAAGCTCCACCTCCACCTTGAACTCATTGTTGAGACGCCACTTGACGATGTTGATATGCTGCTCGCCGTTGCCGCTGAGAATCGTCTGACGAAGTTCCTTGGAGTACTCCACGATGACGGTAGGATCCTGTGAGGCAATCTTCTTCAGGGCGTCGCCGAGCTTCTGCTCCTCCTGCTGCACCTTGGCCTTGATAGCACAGCGATATTTCGGAGCCGGGTAAACGATCTTGTCCCACTCGAGCCCCGAACCCGGAGCGGAAAGAGTGATGTTGGAACGTCCGTTCTTGAGCTTCACCGTACAGCCGAGATCTCCGGCCTTGAGGGCGGTGACCTGCTCTTTCTTCAATCCCGCCACGGCGTAGATTGCGGAAAGGCGCTCCTTGTTGCCGGTGGACGGCTCCTCCAAATCCATGCCCGGAGTGATGGTTCCGCTCATCACCTTGAAGAAAGACACCTCTCCTAGGTGCGGCTCGACATCGTTCTTATATATGAACAGGGAAGCCGGACCGTCCTCCTTGCAGGACGGCGAAGGAACCACGTTCTTGGTGAATTCGAGAAGTCTCTTGACTCCGATGTCCTTCCTGGCGCTGACGCAGAACACCGGATATGCCTCCCCGGCCACGATGCCCCGGTTGAGTCCCTTGCGGATCTCGTCTTCCGTAAGGCTTCCCGCCTCGAAGAACTTCTCCATCAGCGTGTCGTCATATTCGGCGGCCCTCTCTATAAGCTCCTGACGCAGCTCGGCGGCCTGCTCTTTGAGATTTTCCGGAATCTCCAGATCTTCACGGGTGCCGTTGGCATCCTTGAAGTGATAATACTTGTTGGTGAGGACATCCACGAATCCGTCGAAAGACGGACCCACGTTGACAGGGAACTGAATATAGACCAGTTTCTTGCCCATCGCTTCATGTAGAGAGGACTGGACGCTCTCCCAATCCGCCTTTTCGGCGTCGAGCTGATTGACGGCCACCACGAGAGGAAGTTTCTTGTCCGAAGCCAGACGGATGAAATTCTCCGTGCCGACCTCGACTCCCTGCTGGCCGTTGACAACGAGCACGCCGCTCTCGCATACCTTGAACGCCGAGTAAGCGCCTCCGACGAAATCATCGGCGCCCGGGGCGTCTATTATATTGACTTTTGCTCCGAGGAACTCGGCATAGAGAGGTGTCGCGTAGATGGAACGCTGATTGATCTTTTCCAGTTCATCGTGATCGGAGACGGTGTTCTTGTCTTCCACGCTCCCGCGCCTGTCAATGACCTTGCCCTCATAGAGCATCGCTTCAGCCAACGTGGTCTTTCCGGACTTTGTTGCCCCGAGAAGTACCACGTTGCGGATTTCCTTGGTTGTGTATTCTTTCATTGTTACGTGTTATTATTTATTTGGTTTTGATGCAAACTCCACAAATCTAATAAAAT
>CAVGYS010000001.1:19431-29432 GCA_963633505.1 Oscillibacter sp. MSJ-31 | reverse complement strand
GAGCAGGATTTCGTCAAGATCCGAAGGGCACACGCCAAGCCTGCTCCGGCACATGTCAGATAGGCTTCTGCGGTCCCCGGCGTTCAGCTCTCCGCCGCCGATCAGCTGCTCAAGGGCGGCAAGAAGTTTTTCTCTCTCGTTTCTCATGCCGCCAAATTGAACTTTTATCCGCATTTATGCAACATCGGCGGCCCAGGGAAGACATAGAATTATATCTATTTTATGCTTTTTGTTTATTTTTTATGAACATTGTCCACATTTACGGTTGTGCATCGTCTCGGTATGCTGACTACTTTTGCCGTGATGACGTCCTCTGACAAGATACATGTGAGCATACGGAGAATCCGGGAGGCTGCCGGACTGTCCCAGGCGATGATGGCCGACGAGCTCGGCATCGGGCGAACGACTTATATCAATTTTGAGACAGGCAAAATCAATCTCTTCTGCAAGACTTTCACCAAATTCGCGGAACATTTCAACCTGCGCGAGCAAGACATTCTTTCCCCCGGCGGCGAGGACAGCCTTCTGGAAGAAAGGCAGAACTTCGAGGAGCAGAAGAAGGCTCTGATACGCGACTATGAGAACAGGCTTGAGCTTCTCGCCGAGAAGCTCAAGTCCCTCCAGCAGCTGGTTCTCACGCAGGACCAGACAATCAAGACCCTCAGCCAGACGAACACCTTCCTGCTCTCCCGCCTCAAGGACGAATAAGAAATTGGCAAAGTCGCGAAGTGTTCCTAAATTTGCGCCACGATGCCACAGGAAATCCATCTTTTGGGCAACATGCACCCGGATCTCGTCGAGGCCGGCTGCGATGAAGCGGGACGCGGTCCTCTTGCGGGGCCCGTGTTCGCGGCGGCCGTGATTCTGCCCCGGGACTTCAGCCACCCGCTGCTCAACGACTCCAAGCAGATGAGCGAGAAATCCCGCGACGTTCTGAGAGCCGTGATAGAGAAGGAGGCCGTATCCTGGGCCGTCGAGGAGGTGAGCGCCGGGGAGATAGACTCCCTCAACATCCTGTGGGCGTCGGTGGAGGGGATGCAGCGTGCAGTACGCAAACTCGTCGTCAAACCGGACTTCCTGCTGATAGACGGCAACCGCTTCCGGCCCATGGAAGGTTACGGCTATGCCACCGTGGTGCATGGTGACGCCACCTATGCATCCATAGCGGCGGCCTCCGTACTTGCCAAGACATGGAGGGACGAGAAGATGCGGGAGCTGGACAGGCTCTACCCGCAGTACGGGTGGGCCCGCAATATGGGTTACCCGACCCGCGAGCACGTCGAGGCGATACGCCTTTATGGACTCACCCCCGAGCACCGCCGCTCCTTCCACCCCAAGGCACTCGAACCAAGTTTGTTTTAATGATAAATTCAGGAAAGGCATGAAAAAACTCCTGTCAACCATCTTTTCCATCATCCTCATCCTGCCGGCCGCACGGGCCGACGAGGGGATGTGGATGCTGCCGCTGCTTGAGAAGATCAACAGCGACGCCATGCGTAATCTCGGCTCCAGACTTACGCCGGACCAGATCTACAGCATCAATCATTCTTCCATCAAGGACGCCGTGGTGCAGTTCGGTGGCGGATGCACCGGGGAAATCATCTCCGGAAGCGGGTTGCTGGTGACCAACCACCACTGCGGCTACAGCAGCATCCAGGCGCTGTCCTCCGAAGAGCACAACTATCTGGAGGACGGTTATTGGGCTTCCAACCGCAGCGAAGAGATTCCCGTACCGGGGCTGACGGTGAAGTTCCTTCAGAAGATGACCGACGTGACCGGCAAGGTCAAGGACGACGAGTCCCGGGAGAAGCTCATCGACAAGGCCGTCAAGGAGAACCCGCATTGTTCCGCCCAGATTGTCAGCTTCTTCAACGACAACGTCCAGTACCTTGTAATATATAAGATCTATCGCGACGTAAGGTTCGTCGGCGCTCCGCCGGCATCGCTGGGCAAGTTCGGAGGCGACACGGACAACTGGATGTGGCCACGGCACACCTGCGACTTCTCGATGTTCAGGGTCTATGCCGGGACGGACAACGAACCTGCGGACTATTCCGAGAGCAATGTCCCGATGTCCCCGAAGCAGTTCCTCGGCGTCTCGCTCAAAGGCGTTCAGGAGGGCGACTTCGCGATGATCATGGGCTATCCGGGCAGAACTCAGCGTTACCAGACCTCTTCCCAGCTTGAAGATATGCTGGAAATCAACGATATCCGCATCGCTGCACGCGGGGTACGCCAAGACGTGCTTTGGAAAGAGATGAGAGCCGACGACAAGGTGGGACTGCAATATGCGAGCAAATACGCATCCTCTTCCAATGGATGGAAGAAGTGGATCGGGATGAAAGAGGCATTCGCCAAACTCGACGTCATCGGCCGCCAGAAGGAAAAGGAAGCCGGACTCGGAGAGTGGATCGGAGCGAAGAAAAGCCGGCTCAAGAAATACTCGTACCCTATCGGAAGCATCGCTGCGGCGGTGGAAGGCCGCAAGAGCGCCTACAGAGACTATACGCTGCTCTCGGAGACTCTCGGCAAGATTGAGCTGCCCGGACTCGTGAAGGCCGAAGGCCCTTCCGACTATAAGGATTATAACGCCAACGTGGATCGCAAGGTAGCTCACGCAATGGTACGCCACTATCTGCAAAATGCAGGACAGCAGGACAGGATCGACATCTGCGAAGAGTTGATAGACAAGATGTTCGACGAGAGTGTTTTCACTTCTTACGAGAAACTTGAAGCGGCGCGAAAGGCGGGAGCGGATCTGGAGGCCGACCCTGCATCACAGCTCCGCAAGACTCTGATGGACAAAACTACTCCGCTTTACGGAGAAATCCTCGCCTGGGCCGACTCGCTGGAAGCCCCGTCCAAGGCGTACGCTGCGGCCCTTCTCGAATGGCAGAAGGACAAGCCGAGCTACCCGGATGCGAACTTCACCTGCCGTCTTACCTACGGCACGGTCAAGGGCTATGAACCGAAGGACGGCGTCGTCTATAAATATTATACGACTCTAGGCGGCGTGATGGAGAAGGAAGACCCCGGCAACTACGAATTCCGCGTCCCAGCAAGACTCAAGGAGCTCTACGCCGCGCAGGACTACGGGCAGTATGCGGATGATAGGGGACAGCTCGTCACATGCTTCCTTGCGAATCTGGACATCACCGGCGGCAACTCGGGAAGCCCTGTGATGGACGCGGACGGCAATCTGATCGGACTCGCCTTCGACGGCAACTGGGAGGCGATGAGCGGAGACGTGATCTTCGAGCCCAACCTCCAGAGGTGCATCTGCGTGGATATCAGATACGTACTGTTTATAATGGATAAATTCGGAGGAGCAGGATGGCTCCTTGATGAAATGAACTTAGTGAAATGATGACAAAAGAAGATATTCTCCAGGCTCTGCGGGAAGTGCACCATCCGGCAAGGAAGGATGCGGACATCGTGGAGCTAGGGATGGTCAAGGACATAAACTTTGGCGAGCACTCGGTCACCGTGACGCTGGCCTTCCCGAAAAGGCGGGATCCGCTCGCGGAATACCTGATCGGCAGCACCCGCGCCGCGCTCATCCGCCATCTGCCGGAAGACTTCAAGTCCGAGGTCAAGACGGTGGTGGTGGACGAGGTGACAGCAAAGCCCAAGAAAAGCGGCATAGACGAACTCGGAGTGGAGCAGATCCGTAACGTCCGGCACATCATCGGGATAGCCTCAGGCAAGGGGGGCGTGGGCAAGTCCACCGTGGCTGTCAATCTAGCTTGCGCCCTGGCAAGACTCGGCTACAAGGTCGGACTCGCGGACGCTGACGTTTACGGACCTTCAGTTCCCACGATGACAGCCACGGAAGGAGTGACCCCTCAGGCCGAAGGAGAGGAGGGGAAGGAGCTCATCATTCCGATAGAGAAGTATGGAGTGAAGTGGATGTCGGTAGGCTACTTCGCGCAGAAGGGGCAAGCCCTCATCTGGCGCGGTCCGATGGCCTGCAACGCCCTCAAACAGATGATTCTCCAGGTCAAGTGGGGGACGCTGGACTTCCTGCTCATAGATATGCCTCCGGGAACCGGCGACATCCACATCAGCCTCGTGCAGGACATCCCGATGGAAGGAGCGGTCATAGTGACCACACCTCAGGCCGTGGCGCTTGCCGACGTGGAGAAGGGGGTCGATATGTTCCGCAACAAAAACGTCAACCGCCCGATTTTCGGACTTGTCGAGAACATGGCCTGGTTCACCCCGGAAGAGCACCCGGACGAGAAATATTTCATCTTCGGAAAGGACGGCGGGGCAGACATGGCCCGGAATCTGGGGATAGATCTGCTCGGACAGATTCCTCTCGTGCAGAGCATCCGCGAGAGCGGAGATGCGGGAGAGCCTGCCGCCTTGGGTTCACGCCCGGACGGAACGGCATTCGTGGAACTGGCGGCCAAACTGGCCGAAAAACTCGGCTGACGGGATGGAGGTACGGGCAAAAAAGGCACTCGGGCAGCATTTCCTCACCGACCAGAGCATAGCACGGACCATTGTCTCCTCCCTGTCTGAGGGGGGAGCGAGGGACGTGCTCGAAATAGGCCCCGGAATGGGGGTTCTTACCCGCTATCTACTTGAAAGAGAGGATATAGACCTGAAACTTGTCGAGATAGACAACGAATCCGTGGACTACCTTCTCTCCCACTATCCGGGAATCGAGGGGAAACTCTACAGCGCCGATTACCTCCGGCTGGACATGCGCGAACTTTTCGGCGGGAGCTACCGGGTGATCGGAAATTTTCCCTACAACATCTCCTCGCAGATTTTCTTCAAGATTCTGGACGACAAGGACAGGGTTCCGGAAGTGGTCTGCATGATACAGAAAGAAGTGGCCGACCGCATAGCGGAGAGGCCCGGCTCCAAGACATACGGAATACTCTCGGTATTGCTCCAAGCCTGGTACGACATCGACTATATCATCTCCGTGGGTTCGGGAGCATTCTGCCCTCCTCCGAAAGTGCAGTCAGCCGTGATAAGGCTGAGACGCAACTCCCGCAGCGATCTGGGCTGCGACGAACGCCTCTTCCGGCAGGTGGTCAAGACGGCTTTCAACCAGCGCAGGAAGACCCTGCGCAACGCGCTGAAGCCCCTGCTCCCGGAGGGTTTCGACTGTTCGGATCAGTTCTTCGATCTCAGGGCCGAACGGCTGTCAGTGGAGGATTTCACTTCTTTGACCCGAAGGATATCCCTTTCACGGCAAAACCTGACGCAAGAAGCGCCACTATCAGAATAAGTATTGAGCTTGCGCGGGACACCCTCTCCCCTATCCTATAGGAAGGCGGGTCGAAACGCATCACGAGAACGTGCTCCCCGGACGGAACCTCCGCCGCGCGGAGCACTTTTCCTTCGGGCTTTATCTCAAGGCTCTCCCCGCTGTCCTCCAACTTGAGAGTCCAGCCTACAGGGTAATATATCTCGCTGAAGACCAGTTTAGCTCCGCTCGGGGAAGAATATCTGTATCTCAATTCATTAGGGGCGTACGAGAGCATCTCCACTTCTCCGGCTGCGGAATCGGCGAACCAAGCGGGGCCCTTGGCGTACGGGTATCTGAGCGGCGGATACTCTCCTCCTACTATTATGTAGCGGCAATTCATCTCCGAGAGTCCCGGAAGATACGGCAGGGCCTGTTCCATCTCCTGAATAGTCTGTTTCCCCGACAGGGCCGAATAGATGGCGTTTATCTCTCCGCTGAGAGTGTCGGTGATGAATTCCTGATATCTCTGGAGCTTGGCGGGAGAGTAACCTCCTATGTTCTTGTGCCAGTATGACGGATGGGAATCGTTGAACACGTTGACGGTCAAGTCCAAAACCCTGTAGGAAGGATCCTTGTCCTCAAGTATGTACTCATCCGCGGGGCGCTTGTTGAACTGACTCTGAAAAGAGCGCGGGGTGACGAAGTCTTCCGAACTCAGGTACCTCTTGTCCAAAAGGAACAGGTCCCCGAGGACAAGAAGGCAGACGAGCAGAGCCGCAGTGCGGCGGCGGGAAAGACCCATCTGCGGCTGCGTGGCGAAGGTCTTGGCGGCCGACTTCGGGACGCTGCATCCCCAGAAAATCAAGAGGAACGCCGCTGTGACAAACCCAGCCGAGCGGAGAGCATCCGCGGCGAGCAGACCTCGCCTGTCTGTTGAGAGGGCGTCCACGAGGACATCCGGATACGAGGCGTCCGAAGCCCCGGTAAACGAGCCCGCTATCCCGGGGAATGCCGCGCAGAGCAGGCAGAACCCGCCCGTGACGGCCAGGGCGATCCATCCCTTGGAACGGAATGCCGCAGCCCCCTCTTCCGAGCGGACTATGCGGTCAAGCATCAGAAAAGCGAGTATCGGCAGGGTGAACTGGAGCACCACCAGGGCCATCGACACCGTTCTGAACTTGTTGTAGAACGGAACATAGTCATAGAACAGTTTTGTGAACCACAAAAAGTGACTCCCCAGAGCAAGGAACACTGCAAGCAGCGTCACCGCCACTATCCACCACTTCTCCTTCCCCTTGTAGCAGAAAAGTCCGAGCACGAAAAGGAATATGGTGACGGCACCCATATACATAGGCCCGGCCGTGAACGGCTGAGGCCCCCAGTAGAGGGGGAGGTTTCTGGCCGTCTCCCGCAGATTGGTTTGTCCGGACGAGCGGAGCAGCTCGATGGTGGCCGAGCGGTCCGGGTTGACCTCCCCGGCGGACGAGCCTCCGTTGAAGTTCGGAATGAGCAAGTTCGGGAGCTCCTCCCAGCCGTAGGACCAGGCGGTGGCGTAGTCTATGTCCAGTCCCTTCGTGCCGCTGCCGTCTTCGGATGCAGCCGAGCTGCCTCCGCGCATCGAATACGGGGTGTATTCGTATGTCGGGAGCAGCTTGATCGCGTTGGTCGCGATACCGGTCAGCCCCAGGACGAGCAGCAGGGCGGATGAAATAAGAAACCTGCCCGCGAGAGCCTTGCGGCGGGCCTTGTCGGCAACTATCCGGACCACCATGGCAATCACGTAGAGCAATATCATCAAAGCCAGATAATATGTAATCTGCGGATGGTTGGCCTTGACCTGAAAACTCAGCGCCAGCCCGAAAAGCGCAGCGCCGAGACACGACATCGGCAGCCATCTGTCTTTCTCCCCCAGAGCCTTGCGATATGTGAACACCAGTGCCGCGAGCACCCACGGGAGGAAGGCTATGGCCTGCATCTTGGTGTTGTGCCCGACTTGTATGATCTGCATGTTATAGGAGCAGAACGTGACGGCTATGGCGCCTCCTATGGCAAGCAGCGGGTGGATTCCAAGCGAAAGCATGAGCAGCCATGCTCCGAGCAGGGAAACGAACAGATATGTGGCGGGCCTTCTGCCGACAAGCAGAAAGTCGTAGATTTTCTGAGTCCAGTCCCCTTTGACCGGGGCGTGTATGGTCGCTGTCGGCATCCCGCCGAACATGGAATCAGTCCATGCTGTCTGGTCGTCCGGGTGAGCGGAATTCCACTCCATCATCTCCCTCGCCATCCCCTGCCATCCGGAGATGTCACTCTGATTCACGATTTTGCCGGTGAGCACCTCCGGCACATAGGCGTAGGAGAGCAGAAGCAGTCCGAGCACCGTACAGATGCAGTAAATTATCTTTTTCTTCATAACAATTCCACGAGTTGCGCCGTAAGATTGCGGCGAGAATAGCGTTCCGTCCCCTGCGGCGACGGGTGAGCGGAGCAGATGAATTCAATCAATGCCTTCCTGTCCGACCAGCTGAACATCTCCCCCGCCCCGCTGTCCCGAAGGATAGTGGCGGCGGCACTGTCCACTTCCCCGATTCCGAGCACCGGGCGGCGGGCGGCGAGGTATTCGAATATCTTGCCCGGCAGGACCTTGGAATATTCCGGCTCCTGCCTGAGCGGCAGCAGGAGGATATCCGCAGCGCGCTGCTCCAGCACCGTCTTCTCGTGCGGCAGATAGCCAAGATCGACAAGATTCTCTCCAAGTCCCCTCTCCCGTATGGCTTGCAGGATTTCCGGATCCGTCTTGCCGGCAAGTCTGATTTGCAGCCGGCTGCGGAATTCGGCATCCTCCCCGCATTTGGCGGCGAGAGCGTCCCAGAGATTGAGCGGATTGCCGTCGGCGGCAAAGAGTCCCGTGTGGACGATGGTGAACTTGTCGGGGAGCTTTCTCTCCGCAGTCCCCTTGAAATCATCCTCATCGTAGCCGTTGGTAATCAGCTCCACCGGAGTGGCGGTCCTGGAGGCGAAGTCCGCCTGTACACGCGGAGACACCGCTATCACCAAGTCCGCCTCGTCTAGCACGCTCTGCTCCAACTTATGGTGTCTATGGTCGGAAAAAGCCGTGAGCGACAGATGCTTGTAATAGAACATCTCTGTCCACGGGTCTCTGAAGTCAGCTATCCACTTCACGCCCATCTTCCGCTTGAGTCCGCGTCCGATAAGGTGCATGGACTGTGGCGGCCCCGTGGTCACGATGGCATCCACCGGATGCTCGCGCAGGTATTTCGACAGGAAGCGGACGGAGGGCCCCACCCACGACACCCTCGGATCCGGAATGAAGAGATTCCCCCTGAGCCACAACGAGATGCGCTTCTTGAGAGACCCGTCACGCGAATTGAGCGGATTCACCTCGGCACCCTTCCTGGTTCCCGACAGACGGCGGTACAGTTCGTAAGGTTCGAGGATGCGGGTCTTTATCACCTCCGCACACTCGGGTATGTCCGAAAGCAGACTTTCGTCAAATGCCAGACGCTCCGGGTTTTCGGGAGTATAGATGACCGGCTGCCAGCCGAAAGAGGGCAGGTACTTGCTGAATTTCACCCATCTCTGCACGCCGGAACCTCCGGTGGGCGGCCAGTAATAAGTGATTATCAGCAGTCGTTTCATGCGGTCAAAGATAGTGAATCATCGCCAAAAAACATTAAATTTGTACAATTTGCCAAAACATACCACACAATGAAACGAATACTGACAACCATCTGCGTCGTGCTTTCCGCCCTGCCGGCAACGTGCCAGATCAAGAGCTGGGAAGGCATTCAGGACAAAGGCGTGGAGGAGCTGCGCCAAGGCTATGCTCTCCCTCCCGCCGAGTACGCCAGCCACATACTCTGGGGCTGGGAGGGCGACATGAACGCCAAAATCATCAAACAGGACCTGGACCTGATGCAGAGCGCCGGGACACGGGTCGTCAATATAGAACCGGGCTACGACTTCCCTTACGAGTACCTCTCCAAGGGTTGGTTCAAAATGGTGAAAACCGCCGTCAAGGAAGCCAAGTCGAGGGGGATGAAAGTCTGGCTCATTGATGACGCCAAGTACCCGAGCGGCTTCGCCGGCGGCAAGTTCTCCCGCGAAAGACCGGATCTCAAGATGTGGGCCCTGATTCAGCTGGACTCCACTCTCAAAGTTGCTGCCGGAGAAGAAATCACGGACTCTCCAGTGCCTGAGGGAGCCGTATCTGCCGTAGCCGTGTCCGAAGGACAGGCCAACCGCATCATCCCGATAGAGGAAGGCAAGATCAGCTTCAACGCCGGAGAACACGGCTGGACGATAATCTTCGCGGGATACGCCCACAAGAGCGGCGACACCCGCGCCGTCAACAACCCCACCCACGGCAAGGACACTTCCAACTTCCTCCACGACCACCTCAACCCTGAAGCCGTCGATCAGTTCATAGAATGGACCCACGAAGCTGCCAAAAAGGAGCTTGGAGCCGAGATGGGCACAACCGTGATGGGATTCCGGGGAGATGAACCGGAATACATGTACACCCCTTGGACCCCCGCCATCATAGAGGTGTTCAAGGAGAAGAAGGGCTATGACCCGACGCCTTATTTCGCCTCGTTCTTCGCTCCCGTCAAGACCGAGCAGGAGAAGAGGGTCAAAGCCGACTATTGGGACGTCTGGTCGGAAATGTTCGCCGACGTCTTCTTCAAGCGCCAGGCCGACTGGCACGAGAAAAACGGCATGGCCCACATCACCCACCTGAACAATGAGCACATAATGCCCGTGAACATCGAGG
>CAVGYS010000001.1:17133-19421 GCA_963633505.1 Oscillibacter sp. MSJ-31 | reverse complement strand
GTCCTGAACAGGGTGCAGATTCCAGGAGTGGACGTGATCAATTCCCACGTGGCTCCGGGAGTGGATAATGACTTCCCGAAACTGGCCTCGTCCGTAGCCCACGTTTACGGGAAGCCGCGCGCATTCAGCGAGACCATGGGGGCCGTCCGTTCCGACCTCGCCACCAGCAAGCAGGTGCTCAACTACCAGTTCGCCAGAGGCATCAACTACTTCGAGTACAATTTCTGGAGCTCCAAGTCCCAGACGGCGGAGAGCCTGGCGAAAAAGCCTCACATGCGGGAACTTTCGGACTACGTCAACCGCAGCTCGTACCTGATGTCCATGGGCGTGCCGGGAGCTCGCGTCGCGATGTACTACCCGACCCTGACCATGTGGCTTGGCAACAATGAAGTATATTGGGAGCTGTCCGAACTTTCGCAGATGCTGATGCGCCATCAGGTCGATTTCGACTATGTCGATGACGACGCTTTCTTCGAAGCCCTGACAGTCGGGCCGGGCTATCTGGAAAACCGCAGCGGGCAGAAATACTACACCCTCATCATCCCTTCCGCCGACGTCATCTCGAAGAAAGCTTGGGCCGTGATTGAGGATTTCGTCAATCTCGGAGGCAAGCTGCTCTTCTGGGGTTCGATGCCTGGCAAGCTCGTAGGCAAGACGTTCACCGCGATGGAGGCTTTCCCGGACTGCCCGAAGGCCGTCCACGAACCGCTGCGCCGCTGGACTGCGCAGGTGGAGAGCATGATGCCGGAAAGGGAGATGCTCATACTCGCCGAGCGTCCGGAAGGGACTTACATCTCAGGCCCTACCGCCCCTTACAGGGTCAACCCGGCACCTAAGCCGGCGGGAGCACCTGTGTCGGCGGCACCTGCACCGCGCCGCCGCGCCGCGGACAGTCAGGCCTGGGTGACGATAGAATCGTTCAAGCGCCAGATGGGAATGACGGAAGTCATCATCCCGACGGACAGCATCCGCTACACCCGCAGGATTCTTAGGGACGCGGACCTTTACTTCATTTTCAACGAAGGCTCCCGCGAGCAGACGTTCAGGGCGAGTCTGGACGCTGTCGGGAAAGTCCGCGAATGGGACGGGTTCACCGGAGAAATCCGCAATCTGCCTTCAGAAATCAAGGATGACCGTACGGAAGTGGAACTCTCCATCGAAGGCTACGGCAGCCGCGTCATCACGGTGGAGAAGGATCACAAAATCTTCAACGTCAAGGATTTCGGAGCCACAGGGAACGGTTCCGACATCGACACTCGCGCCATCCAGAAAGCTTCTGACGCGGCATACGCCAACGGTGGGGGCACAGTGCTGATTCCTGCAGGAGAGTATCTCAGCGGAGCGCTCTTCTTCCGCAACGGAGTGGACCTGAAGATAGAAGAAGGGGCAACTCTCATCTCTACCGTGGACTCGGATGATTTCCCGCAGATACCCACCCGCTTCGAGGGAATAGAGCGCAAGTGGCGCTGCGCCTTCCTGAATTTCGACAACTCCCGCAACGTCAGGGTCTTCGGCAAAGGAACCATCAACGGACGCGGACAGGAGTGGAGCAAAAACAAGAACAAGGACGGACACTGGGGCAAACCTCGCATGCTCTGCTTCACCAATTGTCCGGGAGGCAGCATCAGCGGGCTCACGATGCTCAACCACGCTTCGTGGTGCCTGCACGTCCTCTACACCGACGGCTTCAGCATCGATTCCCTGCACATAAGCGTAAGCTCATACGTACCGAGTTCTGACGGCGTGGACATCGACTCTTCAAGCAACGTCAAGATGACCGACGTCTATACCAACGTGACGGACGACTGCCTCTCGATAAAAAGCGGCAAGAACGAGGATGGGCGCAGGGTCGCCAGGCCGAGCATGAACATCCTCGTGCAGAACTGCAACTTCGACGGAGGGCACGGCGTGGCGATGGGTAGCGAGATTTCCGGATGCATCCGCAACGTGATGATCGAGAACTGCGTCTGCGGGGAGAAGAACCAGGCCCCGGTACGCTTCAAGTCACAGCCTTCACGCGGCGGCATAGTGGAAAACGTCACCTTCAAGGACTTCACCCTCAACAACTGCGGCACTTTCATCTCCGCCAATCTGATATGGAGGATGGTCGAAGACTACAAGCCTTTCACTCCGCGCACGGTTCTGCGTGACATCAAGGTAATCAACGTCCACGGTACGGCGAGGACTGCCGGAGACATCATCGGAGACCCTGCTGCGCCGATACCGGAGGGAACGTTCAAGTTCGAGAACTGCAAGCTCTCCGTACGGCGCGGGCTGAACATAGCGAA
>CAVGYS010000001.1:4133-17123 GCA_963633505.1 Oscillibacter sp. MSJ-31 | reverse complement strand
GATCAGCAGAATTTCGAAGGACTGGACATCACCGTCCCCGACGGAGAGAACAAGATAAACAGAATCGAAGTCGAGACGACAGGCAAGGCTTCAGGCAACATAAAAAGACGATAATCTGATATTCATGGCGAAGAGCGGAGAAGACACGCCGATGCTGAAACACTATTTCAGCATCAAGGCACAAAACCCGGAAGCCCTGCTCCTATACAGGGTCGGGGATTTCTACGAGACCTATTCTGACGATGCTGTTCTTGCAAGCAAAGTCCTCGGACTCGTGCTTACACGACGTTCCAACGGGGACAAGGGCAGCACGCAGATGGCCGGCTTCCCGCACCACGCCCTTGAATCCTACCTTCAGAAGCTCATCCGCGCCGGATACAAGGTGGCCGTATGCGACCAGCTCGAAGACCCGGCCCTGACCAAAAACAAGCTCGTCAAGCGCGGGATTACGGAGATTCTCACTCCGGGCATAGCCTTCGGTGCCGGCATGCTCGAACAGAAAGAGCACAATTATCTGACAGGACTCAGCTTTGAAGGGGATGTCTGCGGCGCCGCCTTTCTGGACGCCTCGACCGGCACCTTCCAGGTAGCGCAGGGTCCCGTGGACTACGTCAGCACTCTGATATCTTCATTCGCCCCCAAGGAACTGGTGGTCAGAAAAGAAGATGCCAAGAGGGCGAAGGAGCTCTTCGGGGACTACTATATCACGACTCTCGATGAATGGGCGTTCGTGCAGGAAGCCGCCGAAGAAAGGCTGCGCAACCAGTTCAAGGTCAAGAGCCTGAAGGGATTCGCCGTAGAGCAGTTTCCGCTCGCCCTATGTTCCGCCGGAGCCCTTCTCGTCTATCTCGAACAAACCCGTCACGCCGGACTGGGCAACATCTGCTCCATCTCGCGGATAGACTCCGACAAGTTCGTCTGGATGGACCGCTTCACTTTCCGCAACCTTGAAGTCTTCCAGAGCAACGCCGGCAAGGATGGCGTGAGCCTCGTGGACACGATAGACAGGTGCTGTTCCAGCATGGGCTCGAGACTGCTCAGACAATGGCTGTCCATGCCCGTGATGGATCTCAAGGAATTGAACTCCAGATACGACGTTGTACAATTTTTTCTTGATGACTCCCAGGCCCTGACAAGCATGCAGGAAGACATCAGCGAAATCGGAGATCTGGAAAGGGCGCTTTCGCGCCTCGCCACGGGAAAGATTCTCCCGCGCGAGATGCTGCAACTCGCAAGATCGCTCAAAAGAATGACCCCGATAAGGGAAAGATGTGCCTCAAGCGGCTGCGAAGCGCTCACCAGGCTTTCGGGGGGCCTGCGCAACACGGACAATGCCCTGCAAAGAATCGTCACGACTCTCTGTGAGAATTCTGCCGCCCAGATCGGCAAGGGGGACGTGATTGCGCCGGGAGTGGACGCCAAGCTGGACGAGCTCCGCGAAATCTCGCGGGGCGGCAAGGACTACCTTGCGAAGATGCAGGAGAGAGAAACTGAGCGGACCGGCATCGGCAGTCTCAAGATAGGCTACAACAATGTCTTCGGCTATTATATCGAGGTCCGCAATTCTTCCCGGGACAAGGTTCCCTCCGACTGGATACGCAAGCAGACGCTCGTCAATGCGGAACGCTACATCACGTCCGAACTCAAGGAGTACGAAGAGCAGATTCTCAACGCTGAAACCACCATCTACGAAATCGAAAGCAGTCTCTATTCGGCTCTTGTCTCCGACGTTCAGAAATCCATCCGCGAGATACAGGGCAACAGCCGCATCATCTCCAAGATCGACGTCCTCCAGGGATTCGCGCAGCAGGCGCTGGACAGAAGCTACTGCCGTCCGGAAGTGGACAAGTCTTCCGTATTGCAGATCGAGGCGGGAAGACATCCGGTGATTGAGACGCTGATGGAAGCGGGAGAAGAATATGTCCCGAACGACGTTTCGATGGACAGCAAGGGAGAACAGATCATCATCCTCACCGGACCCAACATGGCCGGCAAATCCGCCCTCCTGCGTCAGACCGCGCTGATCGTGCTCATGGCGCAGATCGGCTCGTTCGTCCCGGCCAAATCCGCCCGTTTCGGATATTTCGACAAGATTTTCACGCGGGTCGGGGCCACTGACAACATTTCCCGTGGAGAATCCACCTTCATGGTGGAGATGACGGAGACCGCCATGATCATGCACAATCTCTCCGCCCGTTCACTGGTGCTGCTCGACGAGATCGGACGCGGCACTTCCACCTACGACGGAATGTCCATTGCCAGAGCCCTTGTGGAGTACGTCCACAACGAAGGGAAGGGGGCCAAGACGCTCTTCGCCACCCATTATCACGAGCTCAACGATATGGAAGGCATCTACCCGAGAGTGAAGAACTACCACATCGCGGTCAAGGAGGACGGGAAGAACGTCATATTCCTCCGCAAGCTCGAAAAGGGAGGCGTTGCGCACAGCTTCGGAATCCACGTGGCAAGGCTTGCAGGAATGCCCCGCGAGGTGGTCGAATCTGCGGAGAAGACTCTCCGGCAGCTCGAAGCGAGGGAGAAGCACGCTGGCAGGATGACTCTGGAAGATGACGGAAGCATGCAGCTGTCGTTCTTCCAGCTTGACGACCCGACCCTCTCTTCTCTCAAGGAAAAGCTGGAAAGGGCGGACCTCAACAACATGACCCCGATGCAGGCCTTCGACCTGCTCAGGTCCATGAAAGAGGAGCTCGGAATCTAACGCCCGTAAACCACAAACTCGAAACGCAGCCCGCTCCCCTCGTCCGTGAGAGTTTCGGAGCGGGATTGTTCTTTCCAGACGGAAAGGTCAATCTCGGGGAAGAACGCGTCCGCATCCGGCACGGTGGTGTGGATGCGGGTAAGGTAGAGCCTGTCCATCTCATCGATGGCCTCGGCATATACGCTTGCTCCCCCGATGACAAAACAACGCTCCGAAGGTTCCGCCTCCGCGTATGCCTCCTGCAAGGATTCAACTCTCACCACCCCTTCCGGAAGAGAGTCCGGTCGGCGGGAGAGGACAATGTTCTTCCTGCCCGGGAGAGGACGGCCTATGGACTCGAACGTCGTGCGCCCCATTATGACAGGGCAGCCCATGGTCACGCGCTTGAAGTACTTCAAATCTTCGCCAAGATGCCAGGGCATGTCCCCTCGACGGCCGATGGCGAGGTTGTCCGACACCGCCACTATAAGACACTTTTCCATACTCATACGGCCACCGGAGCCTTGATTGCCGGCCATGGATCATAGCCCTCGAGGGTGAAATCCTCATAGCGGAAGTCGAACACGCTGTGCACGTCGGGGTTGAGCACCATCTTCGGCAAAGGACGAGGCTCCCTGGAAAGCTGCTCGCGCACCTGATCGAAGTGATTGAGGTAGATATGGGTATCCCCCGTAGTGTGGATGAATTCCCCCGGCTTCAGACCGCAGCTCTGCGCAATCATCATGGTGAGCAGGGCGTATGAAGCGATATTGAACGGCACCCCGAGGAAGGTGTCCGCGCTGCGCTGGTACAGCTGGCAGGAAAGCCTGCCGTCCGCCACATAGAACTGGAAAAGACAATGGCACGGAGGGAGGGCCATCTTGTCCACTTCGCCCGGATTCCAGGCGCAGACAAGCATGCGGCGCGAATCGGGATTGTTCCGAATCATGTCCACCACCTCGGAGAGCTGGTCTATCTTCCTCCCGTCCGGAGCGGGCCAGCTGCGCCACTGGTGCCCATAGACAGGGCCGAGATCTCCGTTCTCATCGGCCCACTCATCCCAAATCGAGACCTTGTGGTCCTTGAGATACTTGATGTTGGTGTCCCCGCTGATAAACCAGAGAAGCTCGTAGATTATGGACTTGAGGTGCACCTTCTTGGTGGTGAGCAAGGGGAAGCCGTCGGACAGGTCGAAACGCATCTGATAGCCGAATATGCTCTTGGTTCCCACGCCGGTACGGTCGTGGCGGACAGTGCCGCTGTCCATTATCTTCTGCAGAAGATCCAGATACTGTCTCATTTTGTTACTCTGATTTTACTCCGAAGGCAAAGATTATAGCCTCGTGGTACACCTCTCCCGGACGAAGGACGGTGCCTGGATATTCCGGCTTGTTGGGACTGTCCGGGAAATGCTGGCATTCAAGGGCCACCCCGCAGTAATCGTGATAGATGCGGCCCCTTTTGCCCACCGGGCATCCTTCGAGCCAGTTGCCGGTATAGACCTGTATGCCCGGCTGGGTGGTGAAAACCTTGAGAGTCCTGCCGCTCTGCTTGGAGTAGAGTTCCGCAGCCTCCTGAAGTTGTCCCGACATATATCCGTCAATCACCCAGCAGGCATCATATCCCTTGCCGTATTTGAGCGACGGAAAGTCTTTTTTGATGTCCCGCCCGAGAGTTTTCGGCGTGAGGAAGTCCATCGGGGTGAGCGCCACGGGCTCGGAGTCCCCTGTCGGAATGAGACTGCTGTCGGTAGGAAGGTATTCAGATGCATTGAGCTTGAGGTAGTGGCGAAGCACGGAGCCCTTGCCGTTGAGGTTGAAATAGCAGTGGTTCGTGAGATTCACCACCGTAGGGGCGTCGCTCTTGGCGGAGAACGTCAGGCGAAGTTCGTTCTCCTCGCTCCATTCGTATCTGGCCACCACGGTGACGTTGCCCGGATAGCCCATCTCCCCGTCCGCCGCATCACACTTGAATTCGACTCCGTCCTTGTGCTTGCGGGACTCCCAGACCTTGTTCTGGAAACCTTCCGGCCCGCCGTGCAGGTGGTTCGGCCCGTTATTGACCGGAAGATCGTATTCCTTGCCGTCCAGGCTGAACTTCCCTCCCGCGATACGGTTGGCATAGCGTCCGGGACATTTTCCCATACAAGGCCCGTCCCCGAAATAGCTCTCCGGCCGTGCATAAGACAGAACGACGTCGGCGAGCCCACCGTCCTTGTCCGGAACGTTGATTGATATGATTCCGGCGCCTATGTTGCACAAGGTCACGGATGCGCCCCGGGAATTTGTGAGCGTATATTTGTAAATCTCCTCTCCGCCGGAGGTTCTGCTCCAAAGCTTTCGTGTGATACTGGCCATTATGATTGTGTTTTATTGGTTTGTCTGAAGACTGTCAAAGAACATGAGCACTTTCTCCACAGGTGCGTCCTTGTATATGATTTTCTTTTGAGAATCAAGTAGATAGATGGACGGTATGGCTCTTACATAGTAGAGTGTTTCGTTGTTTATGACCTGCGCGAAGTCATATCCGTTGATCCAGTCCCGAGGGTAGGAAGGCTCGTGCTCGCGCCATTTGTCGAGATTATCATCGATGTAGATGTCCACTATCGCAAGCTCTCCTCTCTCTATCATCCCCGGAACGTAGCTGCGGCTTCCTATCTGTTCTATGATTTCCTTGCAGGCGTTGCACCCGGGATTGCTGAAAAAGAGTATCGTATATCCGGCTTCCTCTCCATAGAGATGATGGACGCGCCCGTCGATATCCTTGAATCTGAAGTCCGGGGCCTTGCTGCCGTAAGGGTTGAGCCGGCATTTTTCGAGCTCGAACCGATACGCGGCGAGCCTGTCCTCCCTGGTAAAGGGGGAAGATGAGAGGCCCTCCACGAAAGGGAGATACAGATCCTCGCTGCGCAGCGGAGAGTTGGGATCGTAGAGACACTCCGCGAATGACTCCGTGAAGAGCATGTAGAAAAGAGACGAGCTGTCCTTCTGCTGACGCTCCTCGATTCTGGAGAACATGCCCTTGAGCCGCTCCTGAGCTTCCGGGACTGGAAGTCCTTCAAGAATAGCCACGTAGAGAGAGACGTTCTGCTCGACCTCCGCCTTTGGGACACCGAGGACGAGGGCGGAGTCTGTCGGCCATTCCCCGGAGAAAAACGCATCCCAGTAGTGATCAAGTATATAGTCGAGCCGCTCCGTCTGACCGGTGAGCATGGCGGGAACCGCCACTCTCGGAAACGGACGGGTTCCGCCATCCTGTCGGGCGGATTCTCCACGATGGCCGCAGGACAACAAGATGAAGAGCAACGATGCGAGTGTCAGGATCTTTTTCATCTCCGCATAACAAAACAAGTTCTAAAGTTATGCAAAAAATGTTAGATTTGTCCCTATGAGAATCAAAGAGGTTTTAACTGCCGCCTTTCTGTTTGTGGCGACGTTCAGCGCCAGTGGCCAGTTCTACACCAACGGGACGGAACCTTTCTCGGTGAAATGGAGTCAGATACAGACAGCCAACTACAAGATAATCTACCCCCGCGGGCTCGATTCGCTTGCGATAGTTTATGCCCGCACCCTCGAGAGGGCCGCTCAGGTGGTTGGGACCAGTGCCGGTTTTTCACCCAACTACAGCTACAGGCGAAAGCTGCCGGTAGTGCTCCATCCCTATGCCGCCTACTCCAACGGACAGGTGACTTGGACTCCCCGCAGGATGGAACTCCAGACTCAGCCGGACCCGTACGAACCGGAGCCCACTCCCTGGGAACGGCAGCTGGCCATACACGAATCCAGACACTCCTCGCAGATGCAGTTCGGAGCGGCTAAACCATTCAGATTCTGGAACATCCTCACAGGTCAGATAGCCCCCGGGGCACTTTCAGCCATTTATCCCGGACCTGCCTTTCTCGAAGGGGACGCAGTAGTCACCGAGACTGCATTGAGCCGGGCCGGGAGGGGACGCACGGCTGATTTTCTTGAATACTACAGGGTGTCTTTTGCCGCCGGCGACTATCGGGATTTCTGGAAATGGAGATACGGCTCCCAAAAGAAATACACCCCCGACTACTACCGCGCCGGATACGTGGCCCTCTCCGGAATCCGGACTCTGTATGATGCGCCGGACTTCACGGCAAGATATTTCTCCCGCATAGCGGACAGGCACGGCTTCGCCCCGTTCAACCTCAACGGAACCGTAAAGGACGTGGCCGGGAAGAGCTTCAACAAGGCCTTCCGTGAAGTTTGTGACAGCCTCGCGGCCTTCTGGTCCGAAGACGAAAAGGCGAGGGCTCCGTTCGTGCGGACGGAAACTTTCGGAAGGACTCCACGCAACTTCACGGAATACTACGGCCTTGCTGCGGCAGGAGACTCTCTCTATGCCATCCGCAAGAGCCTCACCTCCCCCGACGAACTGGTAAGAATTGACACTGACGGACGCGAAAAAGTCATCTCCCGCTTCAGCGTCAGCACCACCGGGCCGAAATACGGCAGGCTCAGCGGACGGCTCTACTGGAGCGAGTATCGGCCGGACATACGATGGGAACAAAAATCCTCTTCGGACATCATGTATCTCGGAAGGGACGGCAAGAAAGGACAACTCAGCAAGGGAAGAAGATTCTACCATCCGGCCCCGTCCGATGACGCTCTTCTCCTGTCCGTCACGGAATACCCTACAGAAGGCGGGAGCAGCGTCATCGTGATGGACATCCCGAGTGGAAAGGAACTCTCCCGTCACCCCTCCCCTGCCGGGATGCAGGTAGTGGAGACCGTGTGGGCCGGAGGGGAACTCTATGCGAGCGCAATCACGGAAGAGGGTTTCGGAATCTGGAAAGTCGATGACTATTCCTGCATTCTGGAGCCGCAGCCCGTCAAGATAAAGAGGCTCTGGAGCCACGACGGGGAGATAATGTTCACCTGCGACAGGACAGGGGTCAATGAACTTTATGCGCTCCGCCCGTCCGACGGAGGCCTTTTCCAGCTCACCTCCACCCGCCTGGGCGCAGACGATTTCCAGTTCAGCCGGGACGGAAAAACCTTGTATTGCACAGTCTTGTCTTCCGAGGGAAGGCTTCCGGCAAGCATCTGTGCCACTGAACTTCTCCGCCGCAAGGCGGATTTTGGGCAACTTCCCGATTACCCTTTTGC
The DNA here is from genome assembly GCA_963633505.1 of Oscillibacter sp. MSJ-31. GTDB lineage: Bacteria > Bacteroidota > Bacteroidia > Bacteroidales > UBA932 > Cryptobacteroides. The sequence continues at coordinate 9,290 of CAVGYS010000001.1, read as the reverse complement.
CGACAGGCTCAGCGCGGGAGAGGCGAAACAGCCGGACTACTCTGCGGAAGTGAGCGTCAGCGAAGCGGAAGACTATCCGAGGCTGCCGAACCTGTTCCGCTTTCACTCCTGGGCTCCCCTCTATGTGGACTACGATGCCGTGAGCAGCCTGAGCATGTCCGACGTCGGAAGCTCCGCCGCACCGGGAATCACCCTCTTCTTTCAGGACGATTTGGGAACTTTCTACGGCTCGGCCGGATACAAGGCTTGGGATTATTTTGACGGCTGGAGGAACTCCGCCCATCTCAACCTGACATACTGCGGGCTCGCGCCCGTATTCGAGCTGAGGGCGGATTTCAACGAGCGAAACTCCTATAGATACGCTTTCAACCAGAAAGGCCGTTTCATTGCATACGACATGTCCGAGCCCCTGCTCTCTACGAAGCTCGACGTCTATCTGCCGCTCAATCTCTCGTCCGGCGGCTGGAACAGCGGCATCATCCCCAAGATAAGCCTCGGCTTCACCAACGACTGGACGGATGAATACGACAATGCAAGACGCAACATACTGAGAAACACCTTCACCCTCAGGGCTTATATGATGGAGCGCACGCCCTCTTCCCGAATCTGGCCAAGATTAGGCCTCGGCGGGGAATTCGGCTACAGCGAACGCACAGGAACAGTGAGTCTTTTCAGCCCAAGCTATTATTTCTATCTCTATGGCTATGTCCCGGGGGTCTTCTCCTCACAAGGACTGAAATTGACCGGACTCCACGAGCGGAGAGTCAAAAAAGGGCAGTTTGCCAACACTTTGACCAACACCGTCCCACGCGGATTCACTTCCGCCGTCAACACCTATGTCTGCGGCCTGTCCTGGAGGACAAAGCTCAGCGCCGACTACGCCGTTCCTTTCGCGGCGCTGGACTGGTCTTTCCTGTCCCCGATAGCATATATCCGCAACTTCGAGCTGATTCCTCACGCCGACCTGACCTTTTTGCCGGGCGAAGACCGGCTCTACAATCTCTACAGCATCGGGGCGGATCTGAAGTTGCGGCTCGGCAACCTGCTCTGGATTCCCTATGCGACAAGAGTAGGCCTCCGCTATGACTACAATGGAGGGAACTGTATGGAGATTCTCAAAACTGCGGGAATTCCTGCGGACCGCCACAGCCTGCAACTCATAATGAGCGTGGATCTGTAGGTTATACCCCGCTGAACGAGCTGAACCCGCCGTCAACAGGAAGCACGACCCCTGTCACGAAGCTGGCGGCGTCGCTGCAGAGGAACTGGGCGGCCCCGTTGAGTTCGTTCAAATCCCCGAAACGACGCATCGGAGTCTTGGCTATCACCTTGACTGAACGCTCCGTGAGAGAGCCGTCTTCATTGAGCAGGGCGGCGCGGTTCTGCTTGCCGATGAAGAAGCCCGGCGCGAGCGCGTTGACTCGAATCTTCTCCCCGTATTTGATGGCCATCTCCGCAGCCAGCCAGCGGGTAAAATTGGAAACGCCCTCCTTGGCCGCACCATATCCCGCCACGCGCGTAAGGGCGTCGTATGCAGCCATAGAGGATATGTTGAGTATGCAACCGTAGCCCTGGGAGGCGAACACCCGGGTGAACACGTAACACGGATAAACCGTCCCGTTGAGGTTAAGATCCAGCACCTTGGTCCAGTCCTCAAGCTTCATGTCCCAGAAATTCTGGTCCGGCATCACGTTGGCCCCGGCCACGTTGCCTCCTGCCACGTTGATGAGGATGTCAATCCTGGAATAGCGCCTGACCACCTCGTCGGCAATGGCCTCTACCGCCGCGGTATCCATCACGTTGCAGGCATAAGCGCAAGGGTTGCCCCCAAGGGCCCGGAGCTGCTCCACTACGGGAGACAGCTGTTCCTCCCTATGGACAAGAGCCACCACGTCCGCTCCCTGAGAGGCGAAATGACGGGCAAGAGACCCGCCCAGAGCACCGGCGGCGCCGCTGATGACAGCCACCTTGCCCTTTACTGAATAGAGTTCGTTCATCGTATCAAATTTTTGTCAAATTCATCCTTGACGGCCGCCATCATGCCTTCGACCTGGCCCAAGGCGAGCATCCGTCCATAAAAACCATATCCCGGATTATAGCCTCCGGTACTGTCGGAGAGCATGTTCCGTCCGTGATCGACCCTCATCGGGACGTCCCTCCCCTGACGGGAGAATATGCGGATCAATTCCACGAGGTTGACCCTCCCCGAAGTGTGCGGGGCCTCGATGAAATTGCCGTCCGGAAGAAGATTACAGCTGCGCAGGTGTACAAAATGCGTACGCGGGGCGAACTCCCGGGCCATTGCAAGCACGTCGTTGTGCGCTCCGGCGGAAAGCGAGCCTGCGCAGAAAGTCAATCCGTTGTGAAAATCATCCACGGAGGAGAGAATTTTGCGTATGTCCTCCGCGCCGCCGGCAATCCTCGGCATGCCGAACACCGGCATCGGGGGATCGTCCGGATGGATGCACATCTTGATTCCCGCTTCCCGGCACACCGGCATCACGGCTTTCAGGAAATATGTCAGATTGTCCAGCAAGCCTTTTGAGTCCATCCCCTCATAATGACTGATGAGAGCGCGGAAATGCTGAAGGGGGCTGCGGTCCCCTTCGGAAATATTGCCGTTGATGAAGCCCTGGGTCTTGACGATTATCGTGTCTATGAGCCGACCCCTGTCATCCTCCGTCATAGTCCTGTCGAGCTCTTCAACCTTGGACAGGATTTGCTCCGGATAGTCCTTTTCCGCCCCTTCGCGACAGAGAATCCTGAGATCGAAATATGCGAAGCGGGAGTAATCGAAATAGAGGGACGTGGTGCCGTCCGGCATGGGATGTTCCAGATCGGTGCGCACCCAGTCGATTACCGGCATGAAATTGTAGCACACCGTCTTCACTCCGCAGCGTCCGAGATTCCGAAGACTCTTTATGTACTTGTCTATAAGAGCGTCACGCTCCCTTCCGGCGTATTTGATGGCCTCGCTGACAGGCAGACTCTCCACGACCGACCACCTGAGACCCGCATCCTCAACGTATTTCTTGAGAGAGAGGATATCCTCTTCTGTCCAGACTTCTCCGTTCGGCACTTCGTGGAGCGCCGTCACTATCCCTTCGACCCCTATCTGGCGCAGCATGTCCAGTGTAATCCTGTCCTTGCGCCCGAACCATCTCCAGGTCTTTTCCAGCATAAGCTACACGTTGAAAAGGAAATGCATGATGTCTCCGTCCTGCACCACGTAATCCTTGCCCTCGATGCCCATCTTCCCTGCGGCGCGCACGGCCGCCTCCGTCTTGTATTTGACAAAATCATCGTATTTGATGACCTCCGCACGGATGAAGCCCTTCTCGAAGTCCGAGTGTATCACACCTGCGGCCTTCGGAGCCTTGTCCCCGACCTTGACCGTCCAGGCGCGGCACTCGTCCGCTCCGGCCGTGAAGAACGTCTGAAGCCCCAGAAGCTTGTAGGCGCTCTGAATCAGGCGCACCACCCCGGATTCTTCGAGCCCCATCTCCTCAAGGAACATCTTCCTGTCCTCGTAGTCCTCCATCTCGGCGATCTCGGACTCGGTCTTTGCAGATATCACGAGTATCTGCGCGTTCTCGTCCTTGACAGCCTCGCGAACGGCATCCACGTAGGCGTTTCCCCCCACTGCGGAGGCGTCATCGACGTTGCAGACATACATCACCGGCTTGTTGGTGAGAAGGAAGAGGTCCCGCGCTATGGCAGCCTCCTCTTCGTTGACAAGCGACACGCTGCGGCACGAGCGTCCCTGCTCGAGGGCCGCCTTGTAGCGGACGAGCAGATCCGCGAGCTTTTTCGCCTCCTTGTCTCCGGCCTTCCCGGCCTTTTCGGCCTTGGCCAGGCGGGCGTTCACCGTCTCGAGGTCCTTTATCTGAAGCTCCAGATCCACGACGTCCTTGTCTCTGACCGGATCCACGCTCCCGTCCACATGAACCACGTTCCTGTCATCAAAACAACGCAGCACGTGCAGGATCGCATCACATTCGCGTATGTTGGCAAGGAACTGGTTGCCAAGTCCCTCTCCCCTGCTGGCACCCTTCACGAGCCCGGCGATGTCAACGATGTCAACGGTGGCGGGAATGGTGCGCTGAGGTTTGCATATCTCCGAAAGGACATCCAGTCTCCTGTCAGGGACATTGGTCGAGCCGAGATTCGGCTCAATCGTACAGAAAGGAAAATTTGCGCTCTGGGCCTTGCCCGAGCTAACACAGTTGAAAAGAGTGGACTTGCCAACGTTCGGAAGTCCAACGATGCCGCACTTCAGAGACATAAATCTACGAATTAGGCTGCAAATTTACTCAAAAAACGCCATATTAGCAGAATGAAACGAACTATGATAATACTTCTCGCCATCCTGCTGCCGCTGTCTCTCCGGGCGCAGGGCGACACCCTCAGGGTGATGTTCTGGAATTTGGAGAACTTCTTCAGCTACCGCTCCCCACAGGCCCCGGAATACCTGACGCGCAGGCGTTTCTTCGCCAAATGCGACGGTATCGCCAAGACCATCCTGAAATTTGCCGACAGGTACGGGACGCCCCCGGACGTCATCGGCCTCTGCGAAGTGGAGAACGTCTCCGTGCTGAAATCCCTGCTGTACTCCACCCTGCTGCGCAAGCTTGACTACGACATCGTACATTACGACTCCCCCGACCACCGGGGCATCGACTGCGCCCTGCTCTACCGCCGCGGCAGGCTGCACCTCAAGGAAAGTTTTCCCTCACACGTCACGGACAGCTGCGGCCTGCCCCTGGCGACAAGGGACATCCTCGTGGCAAGCTTTGACAGTCTCACGGTGATGGTGAATCACCACCCATCCAAAATCGGAGGCAAATCCGACAGACGGCTGGCGGCGTTTTCCAGAATGGAAGCCGTGGCGGATTCGCTTCTCTCCGAGGGTAAAACACGCATTCTCTCGATAGGCGATTTTAATGACGAACTTTGGGGACGGAACGACTGCGGGACAATCAAATACAACGGGAAGTGGGAGAAGATAGACGGCCATTTCGCATACGGAGACCTCTCGGTCACGGAGGATGTCTTCGATGAAGAGTCCCTGCTCACTTTGGACAAGACCTTCGGCGGAGTCAAACCGCGGAGAACCTTTGTGGGACCGCGTTACGAGGGTGGCCTGAGCGATCATCT
>CAVGYS010000001.1:0-4123 GCA_963633505.1 Oscillibacter sp. MSJ-31 | reverse complement strand
TGCCTATTGCTCTTATTGTAACTTTTTGATAAATTTGTCCATTACTAAAATTAATGCCACACATCATGGAGATGAAACACAAAATCCACTCCGAGTTCTCCGAAAAGTTCGGAGAGAACGGAATCTTCTACGCCGCCGCAGGCAGAATCAACCTCATTGGAGAACATACCGACTACAACGGAGGATACGTGTTCCCCGGAGCCATCGACAAGGGAATCATGGCGGAGATCAAGATTAACGGCACAAGCAAAGTCAACCTGTACTCCATCGACTACAAGGAATCCTGCTCTTTCGGACTCGGCGAAGAAGACAAGCCGCAAGCCGCCTGGGCGAGATACATATTCGGAGTCTGCCGCGAAACGCTGAAAAGAGGCGGCAAAGTGGAGGGATTCGACGCAGTGTTTGCCGGAGACGTGCCGCTCGGAGCCGGACTCTCCTCTTCCGCAGCCCTTGAAAGCTGCTTCGCTTACGCCATCAACGACCTTTTCGGCAACAAGCTGGACAAATTCGAGCTCGCAAAGATCGGACAATCGACCGAACACAACTACTGCGGAGTCAACTGCGGCATCATGGACCAGTTCGCATCCTGCTTCGGCAAGAAGGACCAGCTCATAAGACTCAATTGCAAGACTCTGGAATACAAGTATTTCCCATTCAAACCCGAAGGCTACCGGCTCGTGCTTCTGGACTCCTGCGTAAAGCATGAACTCGCCTCGTCGGCCTACAACAAACGCCGCGCGTCCTGCGAGAAAGCCGCAGCCGCGATAAAGAAGAACCATCCGGAAATCGATTGTCTTAGCGACTGCAAGAGAGTCTGGCTCGATGAAGTGAAGGACGAGATTTCCGAGGAGGACTTCCTTCGCGCCGAATATGTCATCGGAGAAGTCCAGAGAGTGCTTGACGTCTGCAACGCCCTCGAAAGAGGAGACTATGAGACGGTCGGAGAGATGATGTATCAGACGCACTTCGGACTCAGCCGTCTATATGAAGTCAGCTGTGAAGAGCTCGACTACCTCAACCGTCTTGCCCGCAAGATGGAAGTCACAGGTTCACGCGTAATGGGCGGAGGCTTCGGAGGATGCACCATCAACCTCGTCAAGAACGAACTTTACGATGATTTCATCCGGGAAGCCAAAGAGAAATTCGCGGAGAAATTCGGACACGAACCTAAAGTCTATGACGTGGTCATCTCCGATGGAGCAAGAAAAATGGAATAGGGACAGCAGTCATCCTATATAGTTAGAGAGCCAGTCCGGGTCGACTTTGACAAGTCCCCGGGCTGCTTCTTTTATGGACGGATTGCGACGGATAATGCCAGCACAGTCCTCATAGACGTTGAAGCCCACCGCTATCATCTGCATCTCTCCGTTCTGCGGATACGTGAAAGTCATCTCGGAGTCCGCACCGTCCATCTTGAAGAACCTTAGCGAGACGTCCCTATTCATCTCCTGAAGCGTAACGAACTTGCACATTTCAATCGCCACGTCATCAAGTCCGGCATCGAAAATCTTGATCTTTTCTATCAAGTCCCCGGCGCTTCGCACGATTCTCCCGGTATAGCCCTCTGGAAGCTCCTCGGCCCTGAGTTCAGCGTCGGTGAGCAATATCATCAGCCTCTCCTGCGGATCGTGGTAGAGGAAGGGCCTGCAAATCAAATTCGTCCATCCACATTCCGGACAATGCCAGAGAAAATGTTCCCCGCTTTTTACCTTTTCCTTCGCTTCGGGATTGGCCAAAGCATCCACGCTCCCTTCGAACTCCATTTTGTGAAGCTTGCCGCAGCGGCTGCATTTCTCTTCAATTATCGATTTCGCCATCAGTTTATCGGATTTGTGACTGTTTTAAAAAACAGAAGGCTGACCCGGAAAGCATGCTCCCGAATCAGCCACCTTAACTAAAACTGCCTGTTAGAAGAACCTCTCGCGGTTGTCCTTGACATTGTCATACTCCGCCATCACGGAAGTGATAATCTGCGAAAGGTACTGACCCTTCTGGGAGTTGAGATTCTTGGCATCCTCCTCCGTGTAGTAGCTTCCGGTCTGACGGTTGGAAACGCTCACGACATATACTCCCATAGAGCCTGGAACAGGGCCGAATACGGAACCGTCCTTTGCAACGGACGCCGCACCGAGAATCGCCGGATCCACGCTTGTGGATGAGAACGAGAGCCCCTCGTTGTGGTCAACGCTCACTCCGAGAGCATCGGCGACGGCATTGATGTCCGTAAGTCCCTTGATCTTCTCCGCCACTTCGGAGAGTTTCTTGGCCTGAACCTTATCGGCATACAGTCTCTCGCTTATCACGGAAGACACTTCCTTGACAGGGGTGTAACCCTCCTTATGCGCTGCCTTGACGGCGGTGATGAAGAAGTAGTTGTTGTTGACGGTGATGATGTCCGACGCCTTGCCGACCTTGTTGTCGAAAATCCAGCGGGTAAGTTCTTTCGCCTGATCCACCGCGCCGTAAGAAGACGTGGCTTCGGTCACGTTGAGAGAGTGAGAATATACCTTGGTGGAGTCAACAGCCCTCTTGTAGCCTTCGTAAGTACCGCCGGCGATGGATGAGAAGTTGTTGGCCTCAGCATAATACTTGTTGAAGGTTTCCTTGCTGGCAAGAGCGGTCTTCTCAAGGATGGCCACCTGTTTCTTGGCCACAGGCTTCGTCTTCTGGGACACAAGCACGACATGAGTGCCATACTGGGTCGTGAGGACGAACGGCTTGCCAACCTGAGCTTCAATGACTGACTCCATACCGGGAATCATATATGTCTGTGTCATCCAGCCTATGCTTCCCAGCTCGCCGTCGGCGGCGGAACCCTTGTCCTCGGAATAGAGAGACGCGAGATTCGAGAAGTTGGCGCCCTTCTTGCCGAGCACGTTGACAAGGCTGTCAGCCACATGGGCGGCATCGTTCCCTACGAGAAGTATGTGCTTCACGTAAACAGAGTCAGGGAGCATCTTGCTGTCCATCTCACGTGCGGCATAGAAAGTGTCTCCGGACTTCACGATCCCGGTAAGCTTCTTGCCTGAGAAAATCTGGGAGTTGAGCGAGCTGTTGACCGTGTTGAGCTCTCCGTCCTTGTACCAATATGAGGACAGCTGACGATCGGAGTTCCTAAGAAGGAAGGTCTTCATATTGTCCGTGGTCGCAAACTCCTGATACGCAGCATCCATTTCCTCGCTGGTCTTGGCGATGTCGTCAGATGAAGGCACGACTTCGAACACCACGTACTCGACGTCCCTGCTGTTTTTCTGCTTGAAGAAGTCCTTGTGGTCATTGTAGTACTTGCGGATTTCGTCAGAACTTACAGTGACTGAAGAGTCCCTGGTCATAGGATAATACGCAAGGCACCAGTCCACGTCGGCGGTCGTGTTGCCGTCGGCGACATCCTGCTTCAGCTGAAGGGCGTTCTCTATGTTGCTGGCATTGAACAGAGCCCCATATTTCAGATAATACTGCTGGTTGTAAACAGAGTTCTGCAGGTAATTCCAATACGTGCGGAGCTGACCTGACTGATCGCTGTTGACATTGTCGATGAATGCCTTCAGCATATCCAGAGAGAAATTGCCGGACTCGTCGAGGAAGACCGGATTCTGAGCCATGACAGGAGAAAGAGTCTCTCCTGAAACGAGGGATACCATCTCCTCTTCGCCTACACAAATCCCCGCAGCCTTGGCGTTTTTGACAAACATGTACTTGTCAAGAAGACCCTGCCATGCGGCATTCCGAATCTGACGCTGAGTCTGCTCGTTCTGAGAAGAAGAGCCGGAAAGCATTTCGTTGATTACCGTATATTTCTCGACATCTTCCTGAAAATCATTGTAGGAGATGTCCTTGCCGGCAATCGTGCCGACGTCATACTTTGATGACATCGAATTCAATGCAGACTCCAGAGTGCCTGGGTCGATGATGAACGAGAGAAGGGCCAGCGCGATGATGATTGAAATCACGAGGCCGAACTTAACGCGTATTTTTTCAAGTACCGCCATTTTATCTTAAATTTTAAATTTCCAGATAGGGCTGCGAATTTAACTATTTTTTTGGAAACGGGCCAATAAAATTCACAGAATCAATAATAACCGCCGTAGAATCACTTACCGTCACGACATAGCCGTTGAAAGGG